>JBKICS010000370.1:0-3720 GCA_046567015.1 Acidobacteriota bacterium
GGAGCCCGAGACCTCGTAGCCAAGGTTAATGAGCACCTCGGCGATGCCGCTCATGCCCGAGCCGCCGATGCCGATCATATGGATCTTTCTGACCTTGGTGCGCATGGCCACGGGCGCGCCGGTGCCGATTTGAGGCGTCATCACTGGCAAACTCCCTTTTTGGCGGCAAGCATCAACAGGGCTTGGGCAATACGGTCGGCGGCGTCGGGCAGGGCCTCGGCGGCGGCGGCCCGGCCCATGCTGCCCAGTCGGTCCGGGTCGGCGAGCATGGACGTGAGCACTCCGGCCAGATCAAAGCCGGGCAAGTCCTTCTGGGCCACCACCTCGGCCGCGCCGACCTTGGCCAGGAAGGCGGCGTTGACCGACTGGTGGTTGTGGGTGGCGAAGGGGAACGGAATGAGCAACGACGCTTTGCCGGCGGCCGTGACCTCGGCCAGGGTGGTGGCCCCGGCCCGGGCCAGGACCAGATCGGCCCAGGCGTAGGCCCCGGCCATGTCGTCGATGAAATTTTCGATGACCACGTCCGGCTCGCCGCCGTCATGGCTGCGTCCGGCCAGGATCCCGGAGGCCTGTTTGCCGACGCGCTCGAAATCGGCCTGCCCGGCCTGCAGGCGCACCTTGACCCGGGCATCCAGCAGTTGCGGCAGGATGCCCAGCACCGCGTCGTTTATGGCCCTGGCGCCCTGGCTGCCGCCGAGGACCAGGAGATGCCGGCCGCTTTGATGGGGCTTTGCCGCCATGGCCGCGATGCCGGCCCGGATGGGATTGCCCAGGCGCGTGGTGCGGTTGGCCGGAAAGGCCCCGCCGTCGTCGGGGTAGGTGACGAAGACGCGGTCGACAACGCGGCCGAGCGCCTTGTTGGTGACGCCCGGAACGCTATTTTGCTCGTGGATGGCCGTGGGCACGCCCATGAGCCGGGCCGCGGCCACCGGGATAAAGCCGGCATAGCCGCCGAAACCGGCCACCACGTCCGGGGCGAACTCCCGGATGCGGGCGACGGCCAAGCCGAAGGCCCGGGCCATCCAGACCGGCGCGGCCAGGGCGCGCAGCCCCCGGCCGAACACGCCCTGGGCCGGCAGCCCGACGAAGGACAGGCCGGCCTTGGTGGCCAGCTCGCCCTCGGGGCCAAGACCGCCGATGAAAAGCAGCTCGACCTCGGGTTCCAGACGACGCAAGGCCTCGGCCACGGCCAAGGCCGGGAAGATGTGGCCGCCGGTGCCGCCGGTTGTCAGGATGACGCGGGTCATGTCCTTGCGCTCCGGGAGAGGTTTAAGAGGATGCCGACGCACAAGAAGCAGGACAGCAGGTTGGAGCCGCCGTAGCTCAAAAAGGGCATGGCCACGCCCTTGGGCGGCACGCAGCCGAGCACCACGGCCAGATTGAGGATGAACCCCAGCCCCAGCACCAGCCCCATGCCGTAGGCCGTGAAGCGGTCGCGCAGGTCGTCCTGGGCCAGGGCCACCTTGAAGGCCCGCCACAGCAGGATGCCGATGCACAAAAAGACGATGGACACGCCGATAAAGCCCAGCTCCTCGCCGAGCACGGCCATGATGAAGTCATTGTGGGCCTCGGGCAGGTAGAAAAGCTTCTGCTTGCCGGCCCCGAAGCCCGCTCCGGCCACGCCGCCGGAACCGAAGGCGTAAAAGGACTGCACGAGCTGGTAGCCGACGTTTTGCGGATCCTTGAACGGATCGAGAAAGGCGAACCAGCGCTTGAAGCGATAGGGCGAGGAGGCGATCAAAAGGCCCATGGCCCCGACGCCAAAGAACATGGACACGGCCAGATAGGTCAGCCGGGTGCCGCCGACCAGGCTCATGAGAAAAAAGAGCATGCCGAGAAACACCGCGCCGCCGAAATCGGGTTGCAGGAGCAGGATCAGGCCCAGAAAGCCCGTGACCACCACCGGCGGCAAAAATCCCACGGAAAACGACCGAATCAGTTTTTGTTTCTGGCTGAAAAAGTAGGCCAGGTACATGACCAGCACCACCTTGGCCAGTTCCATGGGCTGCAGCGAAATGGGCCCCAGATGCATCCAACGCCGCGCGCCGCCGGCCTTGACCGAAAACGGCGGCACCATGGTGAGCACCAGCAGGCCAATGATGGCGAACAGCCAGAGGTAGACCGGGCCATGGAGCACCTTGCGCGGCATCCAGGCGCAAATGGCCATGAGGATCACGCTGACCAGGCCAAAGAGGGCTTGGCGTTCGAAGAAATAGTAGCGGTTGCCGTTTAAGCGCTCGGCCATGACGCCGCTGGAGGAAAAGACCATGACCAGGCCCAGGCCCGCCAGCACCAGGGCCGCGCCCAGCAGCCAGAAGTCGAAGGAGCCGAGTTTCTTGGACTCGGAGGTCATAACGCTGATCTTGCTCATGCGCCCTGCCCTGCCCCGCCGGTGTCACGGGCCGGCAGCCCCGCGAAAATGTCCTGGAAATCCCGTCCCCGGGCCTTGTAATTCGGGTACAGATCGAAGCTCGAGGTTCCGGGCGAAAGGAGCACCGCGTCGCCGGGCACGGCCTCGGCGAAAAGGCGGGTCATGGCCGCCTTGAGCGTCGGTTCGTAAAAGACCGGCACCTGTCCGGCAAAGGCCGCCTCGAAGATCTCGCGACTGCCCCCAAACAGGCCAATGGAGGCGACCTTCTCCTTGAGAAGCGGCAGCAAGGCCGTTAGGTCGCCGCCCTTGTACACGCCGCCGCAGAGCAGCCGCACAGGCCGGTCGAAGCTCTTGATGGCCGCTTCCATGGCCGTGATCGTGGTGGCCTTGGAGTCGTCGACAAAGAGCACCCCGCCCTTCTCGCCGATGATCTGCAGGCGGTGCGGGGCCGGCACGAAGCTGGCGAAGGACTCCCTGGCGAGTTCCTCGCTGACGCCGTAGGGACGGCAGGCCAGATAGGCCGCTTCCATGTTCAACTGGTTGTGCACGCCGGCCAGGCGCGGGCACAGGAAATTGCTGGCCACGCCGTACCAGGTGACGGCGGCCCGGGTGAAGGTGCGCCCGGAGAGCAGGGGACGCAGCTCCTCGGCCACGATGGCCGTGTCCTCGGGGCGCTGGGCCGCGAAGAGATTGAGCTTGGCGCTTAAGTACTCGTCCATGTCGGCATGCCAGTCCAGGTGGTTGGCCGCGAAATTGAGCAGCACGGCCACCCGGGGGCGAAAGCTTTTGACGAGCTGGAGCTGGAAGCTCGACACCTCGAGCACCACCACGTCGGCCGGCTCGCCGGACAGGACGTGCTCGGAGAGCGGCGTGCCGATGTTGCCGCCGGTAAAGACCGTGCGCCCGGCCGCCTCAAGCAGGTGGCTTATGAGCATGACGGTGGTGGTCTTGCCGTTGGAGCCGGTCACCGCGATGATGGGCTCGGGGGTGAACCAGGAGGCCAGCTCCAGTTCCGAGACGACCTGGGCCCCGGGGCAGGCGGCCAGGGCCGGAGCGAGGCCGGCGGCCCGGATGCCCGGGGACAGGACGACCAGATCCGCGCCGGCGAAATCGGCCGAGCCGTGCGCGCCGGTGCGCAGGTCGTAGCCGGCGGCCTGGGCCTCGGCCCGAAACGCCTCGCTGACGGCGGTGGGGTTTTTTTCCAGAAAGCGCACCGTCGCGCCCAGGCGGGCAAGCAGCCGGGCGGCCGAGCGGCCGGACGCGCCCGCGCCCACGACCACGGCCGTGTGGCCGCGCAGCTGATCGGTATGGAGCATCTCGCGCATAGGGCTACCTACCGCAGCTTGAGG
>JBKICS010000371.1:0-8879 GCA_046567015.1 Acidobacteriota bacterium
CTTTTCTGTCTGTTGAAAACGCCAAGGACAAAAACATGAGGCAGTACGGTCGCCAGGGGAGACGCCACCTGCCTGTTCCATCAGCAGAAGGCGCTTTACGGCAGGCTCAGATATTTTGCCTGCACCCAGCCCAGCACTCCCGAGTCGACGACCAATACCCTGGCCCAGTTGCCCTGGTATTCGTACACCCGGAGAGCCTGACCGTTGTAGACCACGGTGCTGGCTTCACATTTCACGGAGGGGCAGGTGCGTACGTGCAGCGACTCGGCCGCCACCACCCGGACATAGCCAGCTGGCGGCGGGGGCACCAAGCCCACGGAAACAGCGCAGCCGGACAGCATAATCGCCAGAAAAAGTCCCATCGCCCATCGGGTTCCCAGTCGCATGGTCATGACTCCCTCCCTTTTTGAGATTCGTTTATGTGACGCCTGGAAGTGGGGTTTCCCAGGTGCCTCGGCTCCTGCGCAACCTTGAGTCCGCTTTTCCCGCAACAGAGGACGCCTTCTTCAGGCGTGACTTCAACACGCAGGGCTGCGAGAGGCGGTCTCCTTTGATTGTATCGCCCAATCCGCTGGCGGCGATGCTTGGCCCGGAGGCGTTCTCCAAGGATTGGGACCGAAACATCCCCGAATCCCCTGTTGGCTGCGCCCAACGAGCCTCGGCCGGTGCTGCCCGGTGCGGCGGCGGCATGGCTTGCATCGACGCCTGCAACTGTGTTGTTCGGGCTGCGGCAAGAGCAACCCAGGTATTGTCGCTTCGCTAACCCGCCAGCCTGGACCTGAGCTGGTCCAGGCTTTCCATTTGCACTACGACCTTGTCAAAACGGACGAGGTGTGCATGACGCTGGATGTTTTTCCTGGTCAACATTGGTTCAATATCTGGTTTTGTCCCGCAACAAGCAGTTGTCCGAAAGGTGCTTCCGCTATCTATGGGAGTGATTTGCACTCGTAGAGATAGTTGTTGCAGTTTTGTATGCAGACGTAACGATGTGCTGGGTCGTGATATCTCGTACATCTGTTCGCGCAATTTTGCCAATTGATATTGCACCGTTGGTGGACTCGGCGTCGATATTCTTTTTCCTGGGAATACGGGTTGATTCGAATAATCGGCCCTCCAAAGTAGCGTCGTTGGTGTTCGCGCCATTCGCGTTCGCGCCGCTCCTGCTCGTTTTTTTTCATCATCCATTCGTCTCGATTCTGCTGATTTCTTTCCATCGTCCGTTCGCGATGTTCCTGTTCCTGGTAGCCGGGGTGCTCTGGCGGAGGCGCTGGATAGACCTGCGCTTGGACACGGGAAAACATGAAGCAAGAAACGACAAATGCCATGAAAACAAGGGACATACGTGTACAGACGCGCATTTCTGCCTCCTGGGGTATGAGTTTGCCTGGATCTTAACACAGATTGAGCGGAAGCTGTCAAGGTTCGCCGGCAAACCGGTCTTTTGGGCGAAGGTGACGAACAGCGGCGGGTTGCCGGTGCGCCGGACCCGCAGGCGACGCGATAGTCCGCTCCTGCGGCGTCCGCCGACAGACCGACCTTTGGAGGGAAACCGGGCTCCGGGCAGCTCCCGGTGGGTGGGGTATTCCATGTGCCGACCGCCGAAATTGTCCCCGCCGCGCCCCGAGCGCACGACGTTGCATCCATCGACGCAGGCCTGGTTCCTCCCGCGCCGGGGCAGGCAGGTCTGCTGGGCGGCTGGGCGCAACAGTCAGAGGATTCAGGCGGGCACTGGTTGCGATCCTCGGGCGGCATGGCCGGGTGACGACCGCCAGTGGCGCAGGTATTGATCCTTCAGCCCAGGAAAGAAACGGAAAGGAGTAAAACGGAAGAACAGGAACGACGAAAAGGGCGGAGGGGTAACCCCTCCGCCCGAAATACTGTCGCCGGTCGCGTCGTGATTAGACGGCGGCCGCGGCGGCCTCGACCGGCAGCACGTGGATGCGGGTCTTGACCTTGTTGTTGCGGGAATACTTCTCGAACTTCACCACGCCGTCCACCAGGGCGAACAGGGTGTAGTCGCGGCCCATGCCCACGCCGTCGCCGGGGTGGAACTTGGTGCCGAGCTGGCGCACGAGAATGTTGCCGGCCAGAACCGACTGCCCGCCGAAACGCTTGACGCCACGCCGTTGACCGGCGCTGTCGCGGCCGTTTCTGGAGCTGCCGCCTGCTTTTTTATGTGCCATGTCGCGACTCCTTCAAAGATGCTGCTAGACCGAGATGGCCTTCACCGTAAGCTGGGTGTAGCCTTGGCGATGCCCCTGCTTTTTGTGGGAATCCTTGCGGCGGCGCTTGTGGAAAACGACGATCTTCTTGCCCTTGACGTGACCAGCCACCTCGCAGGTGACCGCCGCGCCGGCAACGTAGGGAGCGCCGAACTTCGTGTCGGACCCACCGACCATAAGCACCTTGTCCAGCACGTATTCCGAGCCGGCATCGGCCGCAACGAGGTCCACGGTGATGGTGGCCCCTTCCTGGACCTTGTATTGCTTGCCGCCAGCCATAACGATTGCGTACATAAAAATGACCTCCGATAGGGAAGAGGAATCCTCTATACCTGCTGCTCCCCGGGGTCAAGTCCTTTTTGCGCCAGGCTCGACCCCGTGGCCAAAAGCTTGCCCCGCCTGGCCCGCAGCACGTCCAGCACCGCGATGTCCACCCGCAGGCTGCCGCGCCCCCGGCCCAGCTCCACCTCGGGCTTGGCCGCGCCGTGGAAGTCCGAGCCCCCGGACACGGCCAGGCCCAGCTTGCGGGCCAGGGCCAGATATTCCAGGGTCTGGTACTGGGAATGCTCGGTGTAAAAGGCCTCGATGGCGTCCAGGCCCGCGTCGCGGTAGCGGGCCACGGTCTCGGCCAGCACCGGCCCGGACTGGCCCAGGATGTAGGGATGGGCCAAGACCGCCAGGGCCCCCTCGGCATGGAGCAGCTCGATGGCCGTTTGCAGGGGCAGCTTGTCCTTGGGCACGTAGGCCTTGCCATAAGCCCCGAGGAACCGGGTGAAGGCTTCCTTGAAGCTCGACACCACGCCCTGGGCGAGCAGTGCCTGGGCGATGTGCGGCCGGCCGACCGCGCCCTGGGCCAGGGCCGTGACCGAGGCATAGTCCAGGTTCACCCCGAGCTCCTTGAGCCGCTCCAGGATGCGGTGGTTGCGGTCGTGGCGGCGCTTGCGCAGCCAGGCCAGGCGCTCGGCCAGGGGGCCGGGATTGTCGGGCAAAAAAAGCCCCACCAGATGGATGCTCCCCGGCCCGTCGGCTACGGACAGCTCCACCCCGGCCACCACCTCAACGCCAAGCTCGGCCCCGGCCAATCGCGCCTCGGGCAGCCCGGCCAGGGAGTCGTGGTCGGTGATGGCCACGGCGACGAGGCCTTTTTGGGCGGCCAGGGCCACCAGTTCCTTGGGAGAAAGGGTGCCGTCCGAGGCCGTGGTGTGGGTATGCAGATCAATTAGCGCCATACCCGACCCTAGCCCGCCGGGACCGTCTTGTGAACCTCCATTGCGCGGCCGGGCCGTTTTGGCTATGAGCAGGTACATACTCTCGCCGAAGGAGCCCGCTCGTGAGCATACATCCCGATCTGCTGACCATCCTGGCCTGCCCCAAATGCAAGGGCGAACTGACCGTCGTCGATGCCGAGGCCGGCCTTTTTTGTCCGCCGTGCAACGTGGTCTATCCCGTGCGCGACGACATCCCCATCATGCTGGTGGAAGAAGCCGTGGCCAAGGCCGACTGGGACGCCGGCAAGCGTTCGGTCAAGGATGACGCCGCGAAATAACACCGCAGCCCGTGACGCGACCGTCCGGGCGAGGAGCCGCAATGGCCAAACTGCACTGGACGCCCTGGATGGCCTTGGCCGAAATCGGCAACGAGGCCGGGCGCATGATGGAAGAGGCGGCCGCCGGGGCCAGGGACTGCGCCTATGCCTGGCAGCCCGCGGCCGACGTGGTGGAAACGGCCGACGAGTTCCGGGTGACCCTGGAACTGGCCGGCGTGGCCCGCGAAGACGTGGCCGTGGAAATCCAGGGCCGGGCCCTGGTCATCCAGGGTGCGCGCCGTTTCGAAAATGACGAACGGGGCGGGCTGTACCAGATGCTGGAACGCTCCTACGGGCCTTTTTCCCGCAGTTTCGCCCTGCCCAAGGGCATTTCCCGAACCGAGATCACGGCTGTGATGAAAGACGGGCTTCTCGTGGTGCGCCTGCCCAAGGTCCGCCCCGAATGCCTGTGCCGACGCATCTGCATCAGCTGACGCCGTCCTCGCGCACGGCGTCATGGAGGCTTGCCATGGGTCGTAACGCCCTGTGGGCGAAACGCCTTGTTCCGCTGTTTGTTCTCATTTCCCTCGCCGCCAACAGTCCGTCCTTCGCCGCGTCATCCAACCGCGAGGTCCGGATGACGCCGGTGGTCACGGCCACGGCCGCCGTGGCCCCGGCCGTGGTCAACATCACCTCGGCCCGCACCGTGGAGCGTCGCCGCAACATGGGGCCGTTTTTCGACGACGACATGTTCCGCCAGTTCTTCGGTCCGGGCGATTTGCCCCCTCAGCGCCAGACGCAGGAGAGCCTGGGCTCGGGCGTCATCATCGACGGCAAGGCCGGGCTGGTGCTGACCAACGCCCACGTCATCGCCGGCGGCACGTCGATCAAGGCCCGGCTTCAGGACGGCCGCGTCCTCGACGCCGCCCTGGTCGGCGCGGACCCGGATTTCGACGTGGCCCTGCTGCGCCTGTCCGGCGGAGGCAACCTGCCCCAGGCGGCCATGGGCGATTCCGCCGACATCATGATCGGCGAGACGGCCATCGCCATCGGCAACCCCTTCGGCTACGCCCACACCGTCACCACCGGGGTGATCTCGGCGGTCGGCCGATCGCTCAAACACGAGGGCGGGGCCTATTCCGACCTGATCCAGACCGACGCGGCCATCAATCCCGGCAACAGCGGCGGGCCGCTGGTCAACCTGGCCGGCGAGGTCATCGGCATCAACCTGGCCATCCAGGCCGGAGCCGAGGGCATCGGCTTCGCCATCCCCATCAACAAGGCCCGGCGAGTGGTCGCCCAGCTCATGCACGGCGGCCGGGTGACCCCGGCCTGGCTCGGCATCCTGGGCCAGGACGTGGACGCCCGCACGGCCCGCTATTTCGGCCTGGCCCGTCCCCGGGGCCTGCTGGTGACCGAGGTGGCCCCGGGCTCGCCGGCCCAGAAAGCCGGACTGCGGCCGGGGGATCTCATCACCGCCATCGGCGGCGCGGATCTCGACGACAAGGAACAGTACCGGGGGGCGCTGGCCACCTCCACGGTGGGCGAGACACTCACCTTGACCGTGCGCCGGGGCGAAGAGGAGCTCAAACTCTCGGCCGCGCCGGCCGCCTTCGGCGATGCCGAGGCCACAGAGCTGGCCGCCGCCCGCTGGGGACTGACGGTCAAGTCCGGCAAGACCGTGAGCGTGGCCACGGTGGCCGCCAATTCGCCGGCGGCCCGGCTGGGACTCAAGCCAGGCGACGTGCTGCTTCAGATCGGCGGGGAAAAGCTGGCCAGCCAGGCCGACTTCACCCGGGCCGTCTACGTCAACCGCCTCAATCGGGCTATCCTGGTCATGATCGAACGGGGCGGCCGTGGCTACTACGCCCGCATGGCCGTGGAGTGAGCGGAGAAAGGAAGAGAGAAGAATGCCTCCGGCGGCCGGGGGCCTGAGGCCCCCGGACCCCCCGACTGGAAGAAGTGTTTAAAGGGGGCTTGGCGTAGGGTGGCTTTTGGGCCGGCTGGGAGCAAGGAAAGCCGAAATCTCGGCTTGACGCGCCCCCCGGTGCTTCGGCGGCCGGGGGGATGATCCCCCTTAACCCCTTGCCTTTCAGGTGGGATTCCAAAGGGGCCACCCCTTTGGCCGCCGGAGGCTTCTTCCTCTTCTGTCAGCGCAGCCGGGCGGCGTAGCGTTCGGGCAGGCCGCGCGCCACAATCTTTCGGGCCACGGCCTCGATGTCGTAGGGCACGGCCCGGATGGTCAGGACGTGGCTCTCCGTATCGTAGAGTCCGTATTTGGCCCGGTTGTCGCCGTCGCGGGGCTGGCCCACCGCGCCGACATTGAGGAAATGGCGGGCGGCCGGATCGAGCGGGTTTTCGCCCAGGGACAGCTCGAAGCGGTCCACTTCGCGGTCGCGCAAGGTCGCGCCTTCGAGCATGTGGGTGTGGCCGACCAGCGAAACCGGCTCCGGGGTGCGGGCAAAGGCCCGACGCAGGGTGGTTTCGCCGGCCTCGAAGAGATAGGTGGTGGTGTCGTTGGGCGGCAGGCCGTGCACCAGCCGGCAACCTCCCGCCACCAGCGAGGCCGGATAGTTGGCGATGCGCGCAAGCCAGTCCGGGCTTAGAAGCTCGACGGTGCGCAACAGCGCTTCCAGGGCTTGCGGATTGAACCCGCGCCGCCGGCTGGGGTCCACGGCCGCCCATTCGTGGTTGCCGCGCACGCTTGCGATTCCGCGATCATCCAACACGGTGAGGACGGCCTCGGGGTCCGGGCCGTAGCCGATATTGTCGCCCAGGCTGACGACAACGTCGGGATGCTGGCTGTCCAGATCGGCCAGTACGGCGGTCAAGGCTTCGAGATTGCCGTGGATGTCGGCGAGGGCGGCGAGCAGCATGGCCGGATAGTGGCAGTTTTGGCGGCTGGTCACAAGGCCGCGACGTGCCTTCCCGGCGTGCGCAACGGTGGTTCCCGTCCAGCGTAAACGACTGTTTGCTCCGGTCAACCGCCTACGGGCTTGCCCACAAGCCCCGCCCCCCCTTAAAACTTCTCCTATTGCAGGGGGCCGGGGGGATTATCCCCCCGGCCGCCGGAGGCCTCTTCCGCCTTTTCTTCCCGCTCTCCCCCTCACTCGGCCCTATCCCCCAAAAGACAGGCGCGCCCCCGGGGCCTATCCGCCTGGGAGCGCGCCTTGGAGGGGTGGGATGCGCGGGGGTTGTGGGGGAGAGACGTTTGGGGCTTGGGGGTTCCCTAGTTGAAATACTTGTTTTGCAGCCACTGCTTGATGGCGCCGCTGGGAGCGTAGACACCCTTGTTGAAACCCTGCTCCTCCATGAACTCCCGGGCCAGATCCTCGGGGATTTCGAAGGAGGCCAGTTCCACGCAGTCCTCGGAGTTGCGGCGCACCAGCGACAGCTGCGGCGTGCCGGTCCAGGTGTTGATCACGAAATACGTGGAGAAATCGTTCTTCGACGTCACGGGCTTATGCTGGGCATGCCAGGAGTTGTTGCCCCATTCGAGGTACAGCGTCACGGCGTCTTCAGGAGTCATGTCCCAGTCTATGACGAGTCCGGACAGATCGGTTTGGGTCTGCATGGGTATCCTCCGTGCGTTTGGGTGCGCCCGAAATTTGCTGCAAGCGATATGGGACAAATCTAATCCTTTTTGTCTTCTGGTCAAGCAGGAATGGCAAAAAAGTCGGGTGCGAGGCAATATATTTTATAACATTCTGATATTGTGTGCTTAAAGTGGGAATCGACGACCCTTCGTCCGGCCGTGGCCTCGGAGGCGCGGCCACAGCCCCGGCACGGACGCAACCGGAGGCGAGGACCGGGAGCAGGCCCGGCCGACCACGGTCCGCTGACCGGGGACGGCTTGTCGGCCAGGACAAAGCGGCCGTCAAAAGCATCCGGCCCCGGCTCAGGCTGGTGCGCCTGGACCGGAGCCGGACCTTGGGAGGGGGACTCGATCAGGGAACGGGGAACGCTCGTCTCGCGGCCATGGCCTCGGGAAATTTCCTGGCCCCCGCACCCAGCGGGGGGTCCGGGGGATCATCCCCCCGGCGGGGCGCGGGGCAGCGCCCCGCATTCGTATCAGCTCTTGTATTCCTCTTTATCCCCCGGCCTGGCGGTGGGATTTGGCTGCGGCCCGGCGCTGCTCGCGGTAGGCCTGGACGGCGGCCAGCTTGTCCGGCGGCAGCACGGCGGCCAGCCGCGCGTCGGTTTCCTGGCCGATGCGGCGCAGGTCGTCGCGCAGGGCGCGCATGCCGGCCAGGCCCGGGGTGGCGGCCAGGCGGGCGCGGGCCAGCTCCTGGCGCTTGCGGGTCTGTTCGATGAGGATGGGACGCACGGCGGCCAGTTCCTGGGGCGTCAGGGTCACCGTGGCGGCGAGTCCCTTGAGAAAGCCGTCCGTAAGCACTTCGGGCGGGGTGTCCAGGGCGGCCGGCATCCCGGCGGCTCCGACCGGCAGGACGGTCAGGAGAAGGCAAACGGTCAGAACCCAGGCGGCGGTCAGGGTCAGGCCGGCGGCGATGAGCAGGGGCGTCGGGGCGTGTAAGCGTTTCACGGCGAACCTCCGAAAGAGACGACAGGCGTCCCGTTTGCCGGGGAGGTCGCGTCCTGGCGACGGACGGTTACAGGCAACGGCGGCAGGCGGCCAGGGCCGATCCGGCGGCCTGGGCCACGGTGGTGGGCACGAGCTGCCAGCCGTCGTAGAAATCGAAGAGGAAGGGGTCCGAGGCGGCGGTGCTCAGGGCGGCAAGCAGGCTGCGCGTGGGATCGGGCTTGATCCGGGCCAGGGCCAGACAGGCCAGCCCCCGGGCCTCGCCGTCGCAGTCGGCAACGGCACTGGTCAGTTCCGGCAGGGCCCGGGCGGCAAGGGTCGGCGCGGCCTCGGCCAGCCGGCCGATGGCCCACCAGGAACCCCGGCGCAGCGGCGGGTGGTCGATGTAGGTGCAGTCGCCGTCCAGATCCTGGACGTAGGAGACGAGGATGCGGTGGTAGTCGGCGGCCAGGATCGGGGTCCGGGCGAGGGTCTCGCCCATGCACTGGGGGATGCCCCAGGCGATGTTGCCGGACTCCTCGTTGACCCGCCACATGAGGTTGCGCCAGACCTCCCGGGCGTCTTCCAGGCGCGTCTCGGCCAGCTCGGCCAT
>JBKICS010000372.1:0-4982 GCA_046567015.1 Acidobacteriota bacterium
AGGAACGCTACCTGGAGAGCGGCGGCAAGGTGACCCTGCAAAAGGTTCCCTACAAGGAAGTGCTGGTCACGGCGGAAATCGTGCAGCGCCCGCCGAGCAGCATGGACACCATGTTTGCCGGCGACGCGGCCCAGCCCTTCCTCAAGATCTGCATGGCCCCCTCTGACGCGGCCGGCAAGGCCCTGGACGAGATCTGCGAGACGCTGAAATTTCAAAGTCTCGTGCGAGGCAACATCGGCACGGCCAATTTCCGTCTCGAAGCGGACATGGTCCGCTACGAATTCCATATGATCCAGCGCCAGGGCGACAAGGGCTCGGCGATAAAGCTCTGGGTTCCCACCAACTGATCCTCCCGCCGCCCGGCGTCCTCCCGCTTTTCGCCGCAGGAAATGATTGCTGTCGGCAACCTTTTTGCGTATCAGTGTTCACTTGAAGGAACGGACGCCGCTTGCGTCCCCGGCAAGCCGGCGACGGGGGGACCATGACGCAGCCCCGCATTCTCATCGTGGGCAGGAATCCGGCCTCGGCCCTGGCCTGCCTGCTCGGCGAGCACGGCTACCTGCCGCTCGGGCCGGCGGCCACCTGCCGCGAAGCCCTGGAAACCGCCGAGGCGAAGCATCCGGACGTGGCTGTCCTGGACATGCTCTTAAGCGGCGCCTGCGACGGCGTGGACGCGGCGGAGCTCCTGCGCGAAGGCCTCGGCATCCCGGTCATTTTGCTCCTGCCGGAAAGCTCCCCCGACGTCCTGGCCAGGATCAGAAAGGCCGTGCCCTGCTCCTGCCTGCCCCTGCCCATCGACAGCCAGGCCCTGATCCTGGCCATCGAAAGCAATCTGGCCCGCAAGCGGGCCGAACAGGCCCTTAGGCGCGGCGAAGCGCGCAGCCGGGCCATCTTTGCCGCCGCCCCCTCCGCCCTGATCCTGCTTGACGCCGACAATCGGGTCAGCGAGGCCAACGCCGCCGCGACCAGGCTCTTCGGCCAGGGCGCCGAGGCTTTTCGCGGCCGGCCCATCCAGGAGGTCTTTGCCGGGCGCGACGCCGCCTTGCTGCTGCCGCTGCTCGACGCCGCCGCAAGCGGCGAGACGGCCCGGGGCCGCCTGCGCTGTCGGCGCGCCGCCGGCGGCACATTCCCGGTCGCGGTCACGGCCGCGCCCCTGGCCGGCGACGCCGACCAGGTGCTGCTGGAAGTGCGGCCCTGTCAGGCCCCGGGGGCCCGTCCCGAACACCCCGAGGCCGATCTTTCCGTCTCGGCCGAAGGCTTCCTGGTCATCGACGGCGAGGACAGGCTGCGCCAACTCAATGCCGCCTGCGCCCGCATGTTCGGCTTGTCGGCCATCCCGCCGGGCGGGGCGGCCCTGGAAGCGGTGCTGCCTGCGGAACTGGCCGCGTTTCTGACCCGGGACGCCTCCCGGGTCATTGCCTGGAACGAGCCGGTCAAGAAAGAGACCACGGTGACCATCGGCGGCGTGGACAAGACCCTGGCCATCTCCCTTTTCCCCATGGGCCTGGACGAGGCGCGGCGCATGGCCGGGGGCCTAGTCACCGACATCACCGACCGCAAGCAGCTGGAAAGCCAGCTCGCCCACATGGCCTTTCACGATCCGCTGACCGGCCTGCCCAACCGCAGCCTGTGCCTGGACCGCATCCGCCAGGCGCTCGAGCGCTCCAAGCGCCGGGACAACTACCAATACGCCGTGATCTTTCTCGATCTCGACCGCTTCAAGGTCATTAACGACAGCCTGGGCCACCATATGGGCGACCGGCTGCTGGAGTGCGTGTCCCGGCGGCTGCGCGAGTGCGTGCGCAGCCTGGACACCGTGGCGCGCCTGGGCGGCGACGAGTTCGTGGTGGTACTGGAGGAGACCGGCTCCTACCGCGAGGTGGTGCGCATCATAAAGCGCATCCGCGACGCCATGGCCGAGGTGTTCCCGCTGTCCGGGCACGACGTGCACGTGACCGCCTCCATGGGCATCGTGGTCAGTCCGGCCCTCTACGACAAGCCCGAGGAGTTGCTGCGAAACGCCAATATCGCCCTGCACCGGGCCAAGGCCGAGGGGCGAAACCGCTTCAAGGTCTTCAACACCCGCATGCTGGAAGACGCCATCCGGCTCATGGATCTGGAAAACGATCTGCGCCTGGCGCTTCGGCGCGGCGAATTCTTCCTGGACTACCAGCCCATCCTGGCCCTGCGCGACCGGCGCATGACCGGATTCGAGGCGCTGGTGCGCTGGCGGCGACCGGGCAAGGGCGTATCCCCACCCAATGATTTCATCCCCGTGGCCGAGGACACCGGGCTGATCGTGCCGCTCGGGCTGTGGGTGCTCACCGAGGCCTGCCGGACCATGGCTTCGTGGCAGGCGCGGTTCCCGGAGACGCGCGCCATGTCCATGAGCGTCAACCTCTCGGCCAAGCAGCTGGCCCAGCCGTCGCTGGTGGAGGACGTGGAGCGGGTGTTGCGCGCCACCGGCATGGACCCCAGGGCGCTCAAGCTTGAGATCACCGAAACGGTCATCATGGACAATCCCGAGGTGTCGATCCTGCGCCTCAAACGCCTCAAAGCCCTGGGCGTGCGCCTGTCCGTGGACGATTTCGGCACGGGGTATTCGTCGCTGTCCTACCTGCAACGCTTTCCCATCGACACGCTCAAGGTGGACCGGGCCTTTGTCAGCGACATCGAGAGCAGCGGCAACCGCAAGATCGTTGCCGCCGTGGTGGCGCTCGCCCACAGCCTGGGCCTGGACGTGGTGGCCGAGGGCGTGGAACTGGAGGCCCAGTCGGACGTGCTAAACGGCTTTAGCTGCGAAGCCGGCCAGGGCTTTCTCTTCTCGCGGCCGGTCTGCCGGGAAGAGGTGGAGCGGATGTTCGGGAAGGGGGAGGCGTGATGCTACGGCGGCGTGAAGAGGGAATGACAGTCGCGGTTGTGGGCTGTAACGAGGCGCGCAAGCCGACGGAAGAGGGCGGCGCGGTGCAGGTATGGGATGTATTTTTTGAGGCGCTGGAGCAGTTCAGCCCGGATTTTTTGGAAAAGCGGAGGCAGCCGGTTGTGCAGACCCGGGGAGAGTTGTTTTGAGCATCGAATTTCGCGGCAGAGTGTTCTCTCTCAGGGGTCTGTTACGGGCAATTGTGGGCAGGTTTGAAGCGGCGCGGCGAGGGCCTCGGTAGCGTGGACAGAGTCTTCCAGCTATGTGAATCCTCTCACTCACGAAAAATTAATCAACGAAAAAAGGCGGCCCCGCGCGGGCCCGCCCTTTCTGCTTTTCCTATCTCAAGCTTTCGCCCTATTCGTCGGCCATAAGCTTCTTGATGCGGTCCTTGAGCTCGCGCAGCCGGGCCAGCCGTTCGCCGAGCGCGCCCTGCTTCTCCTGCTCCTTGGCCACCACTTCGGCCGGGGCGCGGGACACAACAGCATCGGTCGCGCAGTGCAGTCGCCCTCACGCCGCTTCCCGTTTCTCCTTTTCCAACTCCAGCGCGCGGCAGGCCAGCCGGACAAGCTTGGAAATCGTCTTGCTGCCCGTCTTGTAGTAAATGACGGTTCGCCGCGTGACGCCAAGCGCTTCCGCCGCCTTGGCGGCTGAAAACCCCATGCGCTGCATCCAGGCCGCAAAGGCCTCATGGGGCCAGGCGTTGCCTTGCTGTTCCTCGGCCAGCCGCCAGAGGACATTGCCGCCCACTTCGCCCAGGGATGGCCAGGTAAGCCCAGAGCCGAACGGGCTGACCGCAACGGCGGCAAAGACAGCCGGATCTTGCAGGGCCGACCACCGGCCCCGGCAGGACGGCATGACGTCAACCTCGCGCACGCCTTCCCGGCCAAAATCGATGCGCAACAGATTGCCCGGCAGCACTGCGACGGCCTTGATCTTGGGGTATTTGTCTGGAGCATTCATCCGTTTTGCTCCTCCCAGGCCGCCTTGATGGCCCGGCGGTTGTCTTTGGCCCAGGCCCTGGCCTGACGCAGAAGCTTCGCCGGGGCATGGCCGGCGAGCACTTCCAGTGTTTCAAGATCCAAAACACAGTCGAGATCCGGACCGCTCAAATGAAAATGGACGCGCCCATGCTCAAGCCCTTTGACCAATAAAAGGATTTTGCCAAACCGTGTGAGCGTCCCCATTGCACGTAGAGCTAGTGATTTTAATTCACTCCGTCAAGGGTTGGATGTCAGCTCGTCGCAAAGACGAGTGGTGGTTGAGTGCGCCCTGCCGGGCGCACAACGAAAAAAGGCGGCCCCTCGCGGGACCGCCCTTCCATACTTCCTATTTCAAGCTTTCGCCTTATTCGTCGGCCATCAGCTTCTTGATGCGGTCCTTGAGCTCGCGCAGTCGGGCCAGCCGTTCGCCCAGCGCGCCCTGCTTCTCCTGCTCCTTGGCCACCACTTCGGCCGGGGCGCGGGACACGAAATCCTCGTTGCCGAGCTTTTTCTCCACCACGGTCAGTTCCTTGACCGTTTTCACTTCTTCCTTGGACAGCCGCAGGTACTCCACGTCGAAATCCACCGCTCCGGACAGCGGCACGTAGAGGGCGCAGGTTCCGGCGGCGGCCGAGGCCGAGGCCTTGGGCGCAACCACTTCCAGGCCGGCCTGGAAAGTCTCCAGCTTGGCTAAAAAGCTGATCATGGCCGCATTTGCGGTCAGCGAGGCCGCTTCGGCCGCAGACTCCGTATGCACCAGCGCCGTCAGTTTCACGCCCGGGTTGATGTTGAGCTCGGCCCGGATGTTGCGCACGCCGACCACCACCGCCCGCAGCAGTTCCATGGCGGATTCGGCCGCGTCGCTGACCAGTTCCGGCCGCAGTTCCGGAAACGCGACCTTGGCCAGATTCGGTTCGCTGATGCCCGGCAGCTTGCTCCAGATCTCCTGCGTCACGAAGGGAATGATCGGGTGCATGAGCGTCAGCGTCTCGGACAGCACGGTCAGCAGAACCCGTTTGGCCGCGCCCTTTTTGACTTCGTCGTCTCCGCCGAGGTCCACCTTGGCCATTTCCAGGTAC
>JBKICS010000373.1:0-10063 GCA_046567015.1 Acidobacteriota bacterium
CCCCGGCCGCCGGAGGCATTCTTCTCCCCCTAATCTTCGCCGTATTTCTTCAATTTCTGGTGCAAGGTCGCGCGGGTGATGCCCAGCACCCGGGCCGCTTCGCTCTTGTTGCCGCCGGTGTCGCGCAGGGTGGCCAGGATGACTTCGCGCTCGACGTCGTCCAGCGGCATGCCGGTCAGGCCGGCCAGATCGGGCTGGCCCGACTGAGGCGTCGCGCCGGAGGCCAGGGCGTGACCGCCCCGGAGTTCGTCGCGGCTGGCGCCGAGCGGCAGCTCGCGTTCGCCGACATATTCGCCGACTGATAAAATGACCGCCCGTTCCACCGCGTTTTCCAGCTCCCGCACATTGCCCGGCCAGGGGGAGCGCAGCAGATGGTCCATGGCCGCCGGAGTGAAGCCCTTGATGCGCTTGCGGTTTTTCTCGGCGAACCGGGCCAGGAAATGCTGGGCCAGAAGCGGGATGTCCTGGACGCGCTCGCGTAGCGGCGGCACGGTCAAAGTGACCACGTTGAGGCGATAATAGAGGTCTTCGCGAAACCGGCCGGCCTCCACCTCTTTTTTCAGGTCGCGGTTGGTGGCGGCCAGGATGCGCACGTCGACGCCCACCGGCCGGTCGCCGCCCACCCGCTGGATTTCCCGCTCCTGGATGACGCGCAGGAGCTTGGCCTGGATGGCCGGGGCGATCTCGCCGATCTCGTCGAGAAAGATCGACCCTTTGTTGGCAGCCATGAACCGCCCCTCGCGGCGGCGCTCGGCTCCGGTGAAGGCTCCCTTCTCGTGGCCGAACAGCTCGGATTCGAGCAGGGTTTCAGTCAGGGCGGCGCAGTTGACGGCAACGAACGGCCCGCCGGACCGGGGACTGCCAGCATGCAGCGCCTTGGCCACCAACTCCTTGCCCGTGCCCGATTCGCCGGCCACCAGCACCGTGGCCTCGGTGGGGGCCACCATGGCGAGCATGGAAAAGAGTTCGCGCATGGCCGGGCTTTTGCCGATGATCTCCGGCCCGCCGGCTCCAGGGCCGAGCTTTTGGCGCAGGCTGGCGTTTTCACGGGCCAGGCGCACGTGGTCGAGCGCCCGCTCCAGGGTCAGTCGCAGCACGTCCAGGTCAAGCGGCTTGGTCAGATAGTCGTAGGCCCCGGACTTGAGCGCCGAAACCGCCGCTTCCACCGAGGAATAGGCCGTCATGATGAGCACCGGCACGGCAGGGTTGTATTCCTTGATCCGGGCCAGGGCTTCCATGCCGCCCATGCCGGGCATGCGCACGTCGAGCAGGACCGCGTCAAAGGGCTTGTCGCGGACCATGGCCACGGCCTCGGCCCCATCGCCGGCGCCGGCCACGCCGTAGCCCCAACCGGAGAGTACCGTGCGCAGCATGGACAGGTGCCCGGCATCGTCGTCAACGACGAGAACGCTCGCCTGCATCGCCTACCTCCAACTCGTTTCCGTCGTTATCCCCGGCCACGGGCAGCACGACCATGGCCGACGTGCCGCCGCGCTCCCTGGCCATCAGCCGGATCTCCCCGCCGTGGGCGGCCACGATCTTGTGGGCGATGGGCAGGCCAAGGCCCGTGCCCCGGGATTTGGTGGTATAATAGGGATCAAACAGCCGGTCGCGTTCGGCCGGATCGATGCCGCTTCCGGTGTCGGTCACTTCCAGAAAGGCCCGTCCGTCGGCGGCACGACCGGTGCGAAGCCCCATGACGCCGCCCGATTCCATGGCCTGGACGGCGTTTAAGCACAGGTTGAGCAGGGCCTGGGCCAGCCGGTCGGGATCAGCCGACACTTCGACGTCCTCGCCGCCGTCGGAAACCTCGATGGTGATGCCGCTGGCCAGGGCGTCGGGCCGGATCAACCGGGCAGCGTGGCCGGCCAGGTCCATAAGCCGTACCGGACGGCGCTTGAGGTCCGAGGGCCGGGCGAATTCGATCAGCTCCGAGATGACGCGGTTGAGCCGGTCCACCTCGCGCACCATGATCTCGGCCGCCTGCCGGTCGTCGCTGCCGGGAGCGAACTTGCCGCCGAAATAGGCGGCATAGCCCCGGATGGAGCTCAAGGGATTGCGAATCTCATGGGCCACCCCGGCGGCCAGGTTGCCGACCGCGGCCAGCTTGTCCCGGCGGCGCACCTCGGCTTCCAACCGGCGCACCTCGCGCAGGTCGCGCAGCACCACAAGCGATCCCACCGCCGTGCCTTCGTCCGTGCGCACGGCCGACACCGATACGCCCTGGGCCGCCGCCGGCCCACCGGCCAGGGAGACGTCCATTTCGCGTTCGCCGGCCGGCGGATCCTTGAGCACCTCCGGCGGCAGCACCTCGGATGCGTCCCGCCCGACCAGCCCGCCCGGAGAAGCGGCGGCGAGCGCCTCGGCCGCGCCGTTGGCCATGGCTACCCGGCCGTCGGGACCGACCAGCACCAGCCCGGCCGGCATGGCCGCCACCACTTCCGAGGCCAAGGCCGTGGTCTGGCGCAGGGCCTTGCGCTGGGCCCGGTAGCTTTGGGCCCAAAAAAGGCCCAGCACGCCGCCAAGCCCCAGGATCAGCACCACCACGGCCGTGGTCAGCATATTGTGCATATCGGCCCGTCGGGCGGCCTCGATGGGGGCCACGTCCAAGCCGACGAAAATTTCCAGGGGCACTCCGCGCAGCGGACGCGGCCGGCCCTTGGCGTCGCAGTCGTCCGTGCACAGAAACTCCCGCCCGTCAGGCGAAACCGGCGGGCGCAGCCCATGCGGTCCCCGCCCCTGGGCCGAGGGCACGAAGCGGCGGTAGACCAGAAACGAGCGCCGTCCGTCCGGTTCCTCCTGGGCCAGCCGCCACTTCTCCGTGCCCTCGGGGGCCAGCTCGGCCAGGACTTCGGGCGCAAAAAGCGTCTGGCCGATGCGCGAGGCGTCGCTGTGGGCCAGCACCCGACCGTTTTCGTCGGTGACGGCGATATAGAAGATGCCGGGCTGGTTGGCGGTCTCCTCCAGCAAGTGCTGCAGGCGGATCTCCGCGCCGAACCCGCCGCGCATGCCGGTGCGGGCCCCGGCCTCGAAGGCCTTGATGAGCGCCGCCCCTTTTTCCTGCAAAAGCTGCGTCATGTATTGCTTTTCCCGACCGACGTCGAGGACGGCCATGACCGTCACCACCGTGGCCAGGATGCCGGCCGCGCCGAGGACGAGCAGCGGGGAGGTTCCGCCCCGAAACAACCATCGCTTGATATCGTTCAACACGCGTTTTTGCCTGTTTCCGCCGGTCCGGCGGCCTGTGGATAGAAAAGAAGCACCGTGTCGATTAATTATACGACGCTTGCACCAGACTGTCTAGAAAACATACAGTTGAGGAGGAGAGGGCCTGCCGCCGCCCCGTCCTGGGCTTGCGATTGCATGGCCCGTTCCAACAAACACGCCCGCCCGCGCCAGCCAGGGGTTTTTCGCCCGGTTTGGCACACGCGTTGCTAGGCCGAGCAAATCACACTAAACAAGTAAGCTTTCTGACGGTCCCGCCGTCCACCGTGAAAGCCGTCCCCCGAATCGCCAACCAAAGGAAGCCCACATGTCCGTCAAGACGCCCGATCGCCTGCTCCTGGCCGCCTTCGCCTGCCTGGCCCTGGCCGCCCTGCTCGCCGCCGCCCGGCCCAGCCATGCCCTGCTCGGCCTGTTCTCCGGTCCAACCAGCCTGACCCCGGCCAATGGGGCGGTCAGCTTCCCGCTGGCCGATCTGGCCGACGGCAAGGCCCATTTCTACGCCGTAACCGCCGGGGGCAAGGAAGTCCGCTTTTTCGCCGTCAAGACCGGCGACGGCAAGGTGCGAACGGCCTTTGACGCCTGCGACGTGTGCTACCCGGAAAAGAAGGGCTACCGCCAGGAAGGCGAGTTCATGCTGTGCATCAACTGTGGGCGCCGGTTCCATGTGACCATGGTGGGCGAGCAGCGCGGCGGCTGCAATCCTTCGCCGCTCGCCTCGGAAGTCGCGGGCGAATCGGTGCGCGTGACGTTGGCCGACATCGCCGCCGGCGCCGCTTTTTTCTAAGACGTGGGCGGCACTCCCGCCCATGACCGCCAACTCTCGCGAGGTGTTGTGAACATCCTGACCATTCCTGTGCGCAACCTGCGCCGCAAGCTGCCGCGCACCCTGCTCATGGTGGCCGTGTTTTCCATCGGCGTGGCCTCGGTGACGGCGCTGCTCGATCTGTCCAAGGCCGTGGGCGAGAGCCTGGAAGCCAAGCTCGCCGCCTACGGGGCCAATATCCTGGTCAGCCCCAAGACCGAGACCCTGTCCGTCGGCTACGGCGGCATGGCGCTTGGCGACGTGTCCGTGGACATCAAATACCTCAAGGAAGACGAAACCCTGGCCGCCATCCGGGGCATCCACCACAAGGACCGCCTAAGCGCAGTGGCCCCGAAATTCGTGGTGCTCACCCGGGTGGCCGACGTGCCGGTGGGCGTGGTCGGGGTGGATTTCGACCAGGAACGCCAGATCAAGAGCCACTGGCACGCCACGTCCGGGAGCCTGCCTGATGGCCCCGCCTCCCTTGTGGTCGGTTCCGAGGCGGCGGCGCGCCTTCGCCTGTCCCCGGGGAGCCCGGTTGCCGTGGAAGGCCGGCAGTTCACTGTTTCCGGGGTGCTCGGGGCCACGGGTTCCGAGGACGACCGGCTGCTCTTTGCCGATCTGCACGCCCTGCAAGCCGCCGCCGGCAAGGAAAACCGCGTGCATTTCGTCGAGGTGGCGGCTCTTTGTTCCGGCTGTCCCATCGAGGAGATCACGGCGCAGATCGCGGCCGGGCTTCCCGACACCGACGTCAAGGCTATGCAGCAGGTGGTGAAAAGCCGGATGATGACCGTGGATTTCGTCAAGCATCTGGCCCTGGCCGTATCAGGCGTCATCTTGCTTACGGCCTGCGTCATGATCGGGCTGTCGGTCTTTTCCTCGGTCAACGAGCGCAAAAATGAGATCGGCCTGTTGCGGGCCTTGGGCTTTTCCAAGGCGGCCGTGTTTTTCCTCATGAATCTCGAAGCGCTGGTTCTTGGCGCGGCCTCGGCCGTGGTCGGCTACCTCACCGGGTTTGCCGCCAGCGGTCGGCTCATGACCCTGCTTGATCTCGGCGATCAGGCCGCCCCGGCCTTCGATCCGGTCCAATTCGGCCTGATCTTTGTGGCCGTGGCCGTCCTTTCCAGCCTGGCCTCCCTGCCGCCGGCCCTGGCCGCCGCCCGCATCGAGCCGTCCCAGGCCCTGGTCATGCTCTAACCCCGGGAGTTTTCGCCATGCTCGTCGCAGACAACGTCGTCAAAGCCTACGCCTCCGAGGCCGGCAACGCCCCGGCCCTTCGCGGGGCTTCGCTTCGCATCGCGGCCGGGGAATTCGTGTGCATCGTCGGCCGTTCCGGCTCGGGCAAGTCCACCCTGCTCAACATCCTCTCCAGCCTGCTCTCCCCGGACGCGGGACAGGTGCGCTACCAGAACCGCAATCTGGCCGCGCTCACCGCCCGGGAGCGCGACCGGCTGCGGGCCACGGATTTCTCCATGGTCTTTCAGATGCATCACCTGCTTCCCTATCTGACCGCCTTTGAAAACGTGCTGACCCCGTTTCTCTCCAGCCTGCGGCCGGTCTCGGCGGGAAAACGGCGCAAGGCCCTGGAGTGCCTGGCCCGGGTGGGGTTGGCCGACAAGGCCGACCGCCTGCCGGGGCGGCTCTCCGGCGGCGAACAGCAGCGGGTGGCCATTGCCCGGGCCCTGGTCACCGAACCCCGGGTCATCTTCGCCGACGAACCCACCGGCAGCCTCGACGGCGACACCGGCCGCCACATCATGAACATCCTGTCAGGCCTTAACGCCGAGGGCATGACCGTAGTCATGGTCACCCACGAACCCGACTACGCGGCCATGGCCGGCCGGGTGGTGGAGATCGCCGACGGTCTAGTCAAATCCGAGGCATAATCAACCAGTTCAAGCCGTGGATGCGCCGAACCGTTTGACAAATCCCGAGTTGCGCACTTAGGAAAAGGGGCGTTTAACCGATAAGCAGCACCAAGACCAAAGCCGTGGGAGTCACCGCATGCGCAACATGAAACTCGGGGTCAAGCTGGTCGGGGGTTTTCTCATTACCGCCGGCATCACGCTCATCGTCGGTCTGGTCGGGCTGTCCGGTCTCGCAACCGTTACGGATCATCTCAAGCAAATCGCCGACGTCAACCTGCCCGCCGTGCGCGACTTGCAGCACATCAAGATTTCCGGCGAAACCATCCGGGTGGCCCAACGCTCCCTGCTGGTGCCGGGCCTGTCCCCCAAGGACAGGGCGCGTCAGTACGACAACATCGCCAAGGTGCGCGACAACTACCGAAAGTCCTGGGATGGCTACGACAAGCTGCCCAAGTCGCCGGAGGCGGAGCGCCTGTGGCGGGAATTCGGCCCGACCTGGCAGGAATGGGTCAAGTTCAACAACGAATCCTTCGAGCTGGCCCGGCAATGGGACAAGTCCGGCATCGAGGATCCCAGCGCCCTGCGCCAGAAAATCGACCAGTTCCGGGGCGACCACTACAAGCTGCTCAGCGACGCCTATGCCCTGGCCCTGTCCGGCAAGTCCCTGGCCGGCGGCGACAACCCCGAACAGTGCCACTTCGGCCAATGGCTTGCCGCCACCGGCCGCGACATCAACAATCCCGTCTTCAAAAAAGCCCTGGCCGATCTGCGCCCGGTGCATGAAAAGCTCCACCGGGGGGTGGCGCGCTTAAAGGAACTGGTCGCCCAAAACGCCCCGCGCGAAGAACTGCTCAATGTCATCCGCACGGAAATCCACGCCCCCGTGGAACAGACCGTCGCCCAATACGTCATCTTAAACGACGAAGTGGCCCGGGTCGAAACGATCTATTCCAAGATGCGCCAGGTGGCCATGGAGACCGTCCTGGACAAGCAGCGCCGCTGTTTCGAGCTGCTCGACCAGTTGCTGGCGACCTCCATTGTCGACGCCGAGAAGGCCCAGGCCAGCGGGGCCGAGGCGGCCGCCAAAGCCAGAATCGTCTCCCTGATCGGCATCGGCGTCGGCGCCGTGCTGGCCCTGTTCCTGGGCGTGTTCATTTCCCGCATGATCACCCGGCCCATCCTGATCGGCGTGCGCGCCGCCGAGGGACTGGCCGCCGGCGACCTCAACCAGACCATCGACATCGACCAGAAGGACGAGGTGGGCGATCTGGCCGCCGCCCTGCGGCATATGATCGAGAAGCTGCGCGAGGTCGTGGGGCAGGTCCAGGCCGGAGCCGAAAACGTGGCCTCGGGTTCCGAGGAACTCTCGGCCACCACCCAGAGCCTGTCCCAGGGGGCCACGGAGCAAGCCGCCAGCGTCGAGGAAATCTCCTCGTCGATGGAGGAAATGGCCGCCAACATCCGCCAGAACTCCGACAACGCCAAGCAGACCGAGCAGATAGCCCTCAAGACCGCCGAGGACGCCAAAAGCGGCGGCGAGGCCGTGGCCAAGACCGTGACGGCCATGAAACAGATCGCCGAGAAGATCGGCATCATCGAGGAGATCGCCCGGCAGACCAACCTGCTGGCGCTTAATGCCGCCATCGAGGCGGCCCGGGCCGGAGAACACGGCAAGGGTTTCGCCGTGGTCGCCGCCGAGGTCCGCAAGCTGGCCGAACGCAGCGGCAACGCCGCCGGCGAAATCAGCCAGTTGTCGTCCTCGAGCGTGGACATCGCGGAAAAGGCCGGCGAACTGCTGGTCCGCATCGTGCCCGACATCCAGCGCACCGCGGACCTCATCCAGGAAATCACGGCCTCCAGCGTCGAGCAGAATTCCGGGGCCGAGCAGGTCAACCGGGCCATCCAGCAGCTCGACCAGGTGGTGCAGCAAAACGCCTCGGCTTCCGAGGAAATGGCCTCCACCGCCGAGGAACTCTCGGGGCAGGCCCTGCAGCTCCAGGAAACCGTGTCCTACTTTCGTCTCGACAGCTTGACGCGCGGCCGGACCCGCCCCAAGGCCTTGACCGCTTCCCGGCCGGCCTCGATGTCCCGGCCGAACGCTCCCAAGCCCCGGCCCGCGACGCCCCGAAGCGGCGTCGCCGTCAACCTCGAGGCTGACGACAACGATTTCGAACGTTTCTAAGGCCTTGGCGGACTCGGTCCGCGCACGGGCCAGACCAGGAACTCCCTGGCGCTTTTGACGCCCACGCCCACGGCTCCCTTGTGGAGATAGAGGGCGTGGGCCCAATTGTTTTCAAAGGCACTGGTGGTCGAGGACCAGTAGGCTTCGCCCACGGCCGTAAACGGATGCCCGACCGGCAGGGCCGGTCGGCTTTGCTCGGCGTCCACCAGGGATTCCAGTTCGTTCACGTTGGGCAGCCGCCAGCCCCCGTCGCCGTGCCGGGCGCTAAGGGCCAGGGCTTCGTCCCAGGCGACGAGCCCGCCGGCCGCATCGGCCCGGGCCGCCCAGACAAGCCCGGTCAACCGGTCCAGAACGCCGTCCCCGCGCGGCGCAAAGCGCGGGACCGGCCAGGGCGTGCCGGACCTGAGTTCCCCGTCCTGGCCGCTGCCGGCACACGGGATGGCATGGCCCCCGGCGTCGTAACAGCGCTCCTGGCCTGTGGCCGGCAGCCGCGAGACGCCGGCCACCGGCCAGACCAGGCAATCCTCATCCTTTTTGCCGTAAAACATCCGCCCGCCTTCCAGGTGGACGTACCAGGCATAGGCCGGAGCCGGGGCGGCGCTGGTGGCGCTCCAGTACCAGCCGGTAAAGACATTTTGGAAGGGATGGCCCGGCGGCAGGGCCGGACGGGCGGCGGCGTAGGAGATGAGGCTTCGCAGCTCGCGCCGGTTGGGCAAACGCCAGTCGCCGCGTCCCAGCAGTCCCTGGCCGGCGAAGCCGGCGACCCGGGCCAGGGCCTCCTCCCAGGGACAGGGAAAGCCGGCCAGGCCGGCGTCGGCCGGCCAGAGCAGGCCGGTGGCCGCATCGGCCACCAGTCCCGGGGCAGCCAGCCGGAACCGTTCGCCATCCCATGGCTGCGGACCGGCGAAGGCGGCGTCCTGGCCGCTGCCGGGGCATGGGATCGGACTGCCGTCCATGGCGTAACAGCGCGTCTGTCCGGTGGGAAGCAGCGCCAGGGCCGCCGGGGACGCCGGGGGCATGGCATCTTGTTCCCAGCCGGACCCGGGACGGATCATGCCTGCTCGACGCCGGTGGGACGGGACGCGCCGCCGGACCGCAGCATGGCCTCCACCAGCCTGGCGGCATCCCCCACCAGCTTGGCGCAGACGGCCTGGAACCGTTTTTCGCGTCTGGCCTGTTCCAGCCCCTCGGGGGTGGAGGGGTCAAGGCCGATCAGATCGCGGCAGATGATCGACCCGTGCAGGTCGATAAACCGGTCGTAGAATTCCTTGGCCCGGGCATAGGTCGCGGCCTTGGCCGGAGCGCTGCCGGGTCCGCCCGCGCCGCCGGCCAGCCCCAGGACCATGACCGCGCCGGAGACCGCCCCGCAGGCCCCGCCCCGGGCCATGCCCACGCCAAATCCCGTGGCCAGCCGGATGGCCGCTTGCGGATCAAGGCCCAGGGAATCGGCAAAACTGGCCAGCACCGCCTGGGCGCAGTTGCAGCCGCCGGCAAAATGCCCCACGGCAATCTTGGAAATATCCTGCTCCATGAATTCCTCCCGGGGTGAAACGCCTGTAAGCGCCCGTTCCGTTGTCTTGGCTACCGGTATACCCGACCTCGGGCCGGCCCGGCAACAGGTGGCGCGATCACCGGGGGACCGGCGCGGCAGGTGCGGTTTCGTGGAGAAGGACGGGAACGGCGGGCGAATGCGGTCCAAGGCGGCAGTGCAGTCCTGGTACGGCGAACGCGGCCCATGGCGGGAAGGCCGGGACAGGCGCAACGAGCGCACTCCAAAGCGGCAGCGCAGTGATGGATTGGCGAACGCGGCCCAAGTGGGAGGAATGGGAATGGCGCGGCTGGAGCGGCCTAGAGCGGCAGGACAGTGATATAGTCGGCCTCGCTGTTGCGAAGCGTCAAGGTAAACGACTTCAGGCGCAAGGCCACCGGATCGCGCAGCGGCGCGCGGCCGATAACCACGATCTCGGTTCCGGGCACAAGCCCCAG
>JBKICS010000374.1:0-10578 GCA_046567015.1 Acidobacteriota bacterium
GAAACACCCGCAGCGAAGGGGGGTGACTTTCTTTCCGCTACTTGCACAGCCCTGGGCGAGGCTGGGCGGCCGCCTGCCCGTGGCCGGATCGCCACGAGCCGAACCGTCTCAGGCGAGGCAGCGGCAAAGTGCGGCTCGGTTGTTTCGAAGGGATGGACAGTGCCTTGTGGATGCAATAGAGAATAAAATAAGCTTCAAAAATGAAGAAGTATCGTTCGGGGTTGTCCCGGATAGAACAGTTTTCAGGAAGTCTTTTTGGAAGATTCTGTTATGTATAATCTATTTAAGCTTGTCTTTCAACTGGCCGCGGCGTTCACGGTTGTTTGCATCGTCTTCGTGGTTCCCGTGCATTCCATGAATCTCCCCATTCATGGAGCGGTCACGAACAGTACCGAGGTGTTTAGCGGGATGGCGACGGTGCATTTTTTGGGCAATGGGAGTTTGACGCTCACGACAAACAAGGGTGTGACGTGCACGGGTGATTTTGTTCATGCGTCACAGCAAACAGGCCATGGCACGGTCGTTTGCGATGATGGCCGGCTGGGAGTCTTCGAGTTTGTCACCGCCGGATTTACGGGCTCTGGCGCCGGAATGATCGGCGCCGAGCACTTTGACTTTCGCATCGGAAAGTAGGCGCTGGGGCTGCTGGCCTGTCTGTGTGTTTTGCCGTGGGGCAGGTACGTTTGGGCCGTTAGGACGGTGCTCGACAGCGCCTGAACCGGCCAGACACATGGCGCAATCCCCGGGTTTCCCATGTTGCGTCCTTGCAAAGAGCGCTTACGCTTTTCTTGAGCAACACGCCAGGATACTTCGTTTTTCTCAAAAAATGCCATCGTATTTTTTGAAGGACGCGACACGGGGCAAGCAACTGTCTCGACGCATCCTTCCTTGAGCTGCCCTCAATCGAGTCCCGGGCGGTTGCTCCCCCTTGCGGAACAATTGTTCGGCGGGCTGGCAAGCCCAAATGTGGGGGCTTCCTTGTCTGGCGTGGAGTTGCTCTCCGCCAGACATGGAAGCCCCCATGGTCAATGCCGGCGGGCAGGCAGTGAACGTGGATACCGCCTACTGTCCGATGCAGCCGTTTCTGATGATTTCGCAGTTATTGACGCAGGTCGGGTACGTATACGCTTCCCGGCGAGACAGGCCTTGGCAGCCTTGCATGCACTTTTCATACTGATAGGTGCAAGGCTCTTGCGAATAAGCGGTCGGCATGTCTCTGTAGGGAACGCTTTCCGGGACAATGACGCGGGAGTCAGTCGCCCGATTCGGCCGTACGTCTTCGATATAATAAATTCGGCCGAATTGGTCCTGGGTGTACAGCCTCTGATTCGCATCAAGAGAGTAGGGGCGGTTGTCGTCTTCGATGTAGTAAAGCATGCCGCTCATACCGGTTGGCTGCGTCACCTCCCGGGTGACGAGGTGCATGCCGCCCCTGCTGTCGACGTAGTAGTATTGTTGCGGACCAGTGCGGACAAACTGCCTGACGTTATTGGTTTCTGGGACGTACGTTTCCTGGCGGACAGAAGTTTCGTACCGTCTCGTCTGGGGTTGGCATGCCGTATTGAGCAGAAGCAACGAAGCGATCAACAGCATTCTTGTGGTGGTGCTGAACGATTTGGTGGTCATGACGATTCTCCTGAACGAATGCATGGTTGTCATCCTTGCTTGTCGCGTTCGGCTTGAGGAACCCACGTGGGCCTTGGCCTGGACTGTCCGAGTGCATGGGGCGCGTCGTCGTGCTTTTGTTGCTCAAACGGCACGGTCTGTCGTGACTCTCGCTGCTGCATCTCCCGCTCCCGCAAGTTGTCCTTGGCCGGACAAGGGCATTGGCTGAAACGAATCACGGAGTTCTTGAATTCGGGCGTCGTCTCGAGGGGGTTCCCTCTGGCTCCGGGAAAGGCGACGCCTGTCTCGTCGTGCCTGTGGCTGGGACAGGCTCCCTGGGGGCTTGCACCCCCTTGTTCGCAGCCCGTACAGGCGACCACCCGTCGCGCGCGACCACGCTTGGATTTCGCGAAACACTGCTCCAATTCCATGTTTCGTGCCACCCCTGGATGCTCCTCGCTATGTGCATCATCGCACTGATATAATTTATTAAATCTGTATGGATGGGCGCGGTGTTATCCAGTGGGCGGGACCAATCTGCGGTCATATATGACCGATGGTTATATATGACCGCATACTGTCTGTTTCCACGGATGTTGCGCAAGGCTCCTGGTTGCATCCGCGTTGCAAGGCAGGAGAATTCTGGCGCTGACTCACGGGTAAGTCTCCGGCCAGGGCGCGGCGCGACCGAAGACAAGACCGGCACTCCCTGCTTCTGCAAAAATCCGCATTGACTCTTTGCGAACATGACCTGTAATAATGGTGTAAATTCAAAGAACCTGCCAGGTCGTCTGTCGTTTTTCCGAGATCCTGGAACCTGAGCGAGCATATCTATGAACGCAATGCCGACACGGCGTTTCCCTATCGGAGCCGAAGTGCTCCCCGGCGGCGGAACGCATTTTCGCGTCTGGGCTCCGCGGCATCCCTTGGTTGCCGTCGTCCTGGAGACCGGGCCGGGCGCAGCAACCGTCGTCCCCATGCAACCGCTGGCCGACGGCTATCACGCCGCCCTTGTGCCCGAAGCCGTCGCCGGCACCCGGTATCGGTATCGTTTGAGCGGACAGGACGCCTTTCCCGATCCGACCTCGCGTTTTCAGCCGGAGGGGCCCCATGGACCTTCCCAGGTCGTGGACCCCACGACCTTTCCCTGGCGCGACGGCCAATGGCCCGGTGTCGGCATCGAAGGGCAAGTCATCTATGAGTTGCATATCGGCACCTTCACTCCGGAAGGAACCTTGGCGGCGGCCCAGCGGGAGCTGGCCGAATTGGCCGCCTGCGGCGTCACCGTCATCGAACTCATGCCGGTGTCGGATTTTCCTGGCCGTTTCGGCTGGGGCTATGACGGGGTCGGCTTTTTCGCGCCGGTTGCGCTCTACGGGCAACCGGACGATCTGCGCCGTTTTGTGGACGAGGCCCACCACTGCGGCCTGGGGGTGATCCTGGACGTGGTGTACAACCATCTGGGGCCCCGCGGGAATTATCTCAGCCAGTTCGCCGCCGACTATTTCACGGACAAATATGCAAACGAATGGGGACAGGCCATCAATTTCGATGGCGAGCATTCGGAGCCGGTACGGGAATTCTTCCTGACCAACGCCGCGTATTGGGTGCAGGAGTACCACATCGACGGCCTGCGCCTGGACGCCACCCAGCAGATCTTTGACATCTCGCCGGAATATATCGTGACCGCCATCGCCAGGCGCGTGCGCCAGGCTGCCGGAGGACGCAAGACCATTGTCGTGGCTGAAAACGAACCCCAGGACGTGACGCTGGTGCGTCCGATCGCAGACGGCGGCAGTGGCCTGGACGGCCTGTGGAACGACGATTTTCACCACGCCGCCATGGTCGCCCTGACCGGGCGCAACGAAGCCTATTATTCGGATTATACAGGCAAGGCGCAGGAATTCCTGTCCATGCTCAAATATGGCTTTCTTTACCAGGGCCAACGCTATGCCTGGCAAAAGCAGCGTCGCGGCGTGCCGTGCCTGCATCAACCGCCGGCGAATTACATTCTCTATCTCCAAAATCACGACCAGGTGGCCAATTCCGGGCGCAGTGAGCGGCTACAGTTTATGACCAGTCCCGGCCGGCTCCGGGCCATGACCGCGCTGTTGCTGCTGGCGCCGGGCACGCCCATGCTTTTTCAGGGCCAGGAGTTCGGCGCGTCGGCTCCGTTTCATTTCTTTGCCGACCACGATCCGGAACTGGCTAAGCTGGTCCGGAAAGGACGCGCCAAGTTCCTGCGCCAATTCCGCAGCCTGGCCACCCGGGAAATGCAGGCCTATATCCCCGATCCTGGCGATCCGGACGTCTTTGCCCGCTGCAAGCTTGATTTCAGCGAGCGCGAGCGCCATCGCCCGATCTACGATCTGCACAAGGATTTGCTGCGCCTGCGCCGCGAGGATCCGGTCTTCGCCTCACGGATGCCAGGCGGACTGGACGGCTCGGCCTTGGCCGACGAATGCCTGCTCCTGCGATTTTTCGGCCAGGGCGGCGACGATCGGCTGCTGCTGGTCAATCTCGGACGGGATCTGCACCTGTCCTTGGCGCCGGAGCCGCTGTTGGCCCCGCCCGCCGGCCACAGGTGGCGGATCCTGTGGTCGAGCGAGCACCCCCGTTATGGCGGAACCGGGACGCCGCCGCTTGACGCCAAGGACAACTGGCGCATTCCGGGCCATGCCGCCGTGGCCCTGGTCCCGACGCCATGGGAGAAACGGAAAAATGGCTGACCCAATGCCGACGACTCCTGGCCAGCCGGGGTATGACCCTGGTCAGGATCCCCATTCGCTACGGGAGTGGCTGGTCGCCAATGGCCTTGGCGGCTACGCCTCGGGCACCGTGGTCGGAACCATCACCCGGCGCTATCATGGCCTGCTGGTGGCGGCCCTGCCCAATCCCCTGGGACGAGTGATGATGGTAAACGGCCTCTCCGAGCGCCTGCGCCTGCCCAGCCGGCGCGTGGTCTATACCGGCGCCGAAGAGCTGGCCGGCGTGGCTCCGGAATACGTCTACTCCCTGACCGCCTTTCGCCTGGAGCACGGCCTGCCGGTCTGGCGTTATGAGATCGACGGTTTTGTCCTGGAAAAGCGCCTGCTCATGCCCTATCAGCAAAATACCGTCCATGTGACCTACCGACTGCTGCGCGGCGAGGGCATGCTGCGGCTGAACCTGCGTCCGGCCATGCAGTTTCGTTCCCATGACGCCCTGGTCGGTCCGCTGCAATCGGCCTCCTATCGGCTCTCGGTCTACGAGGACCAGTTCGAGATCACCGGGGAGCAGCAGTATCCCATCCTGCGCCTGCAGCTCCACGGTCCGGCCACCGCCTTCACGGTGGACGGCAAGGTGACCGCGACCATCCCCTATCGCACGGAACGCAACCGGGGCTACGCCTGGAAGGGGTCGCTGTGGTGTCCCGGCTATTTTCGCACCGATCTGACCCAAGGGCAGGAGACCACCCTGATCGCCTCGACGGAAAGCTGGGACGTCATCCAGGCCCAGTCGCCGGAAGCGGCCTACCGGTCCGAGTCCGAACGCCGCGACATCCTGCTGCGTCTGGCCGCCCCGGCCCTGCAAAACGGTCCGGCCGCCCAGCTGGTCCTGGCGGCGGACCAGTTTCTGATCACGCCGGTGGGGCGCGTCCAGGACGCCGTGCGGGCCAAGGCCGCCGGCGACGACGTTCGCACCATCATCGCCGGGTATCACTGGTTCACCGACTGGGGCCGCGACACCATGATCAGCCTCGAAGGTCTGACCCTGCTGACCGGGCGCTTCAACGAAGCCGGCTGGATCTTGCGGACTTTTGCCGAATATATCCGAAACGGGCTTATTCCCAACATGTTTCCCGAAGGGGAGAAAGACGGGCTGTATCACACCGCCGACGCCACCTTGTGGTTTTTTCACGCCTTTCACCGCTACCTGCGGGCCACCAACGACCAGACCACCTTGCGGCTGCTGCTGCCCAGGTTTCGCGACATCGTCGAGCACCATTTGCGGGGCACGGATTTCGGCATCGGCATGGACCCGGCCGACGGCCTGCTGCGCCAGGGCGCACCGGGCTACCAGCTGACCTGGATGGACGCCAAGGTGGACGACTGGGTGGTGACGCCCAGGCGCGGCAAGGCCGTGGAAATTAACGCTTTGTGGTACAACGCCTTGCGTCTGCTCGAGGGGTGGCTGAGGCAATCCGGCGACGCCGTTGCCGCCGTCAGCATCGGCCGGCGGGCCGAGCAGGTCCGGGAGGCGTTTAACGCCCGTTTCTGGTATGCGCCGGGCGGGTATCTCTACGATGTGGTGGACGGCGAAAACGGTTGCGACGACGCGGCCTGTCGTCCCAATCAGGTGTTGGCCATCTCCCTGGACCATCCCGTGTTGGACGAGGCCAGGTGGTCGTCGGTCTTGGACGTGGTGACGAAAGAGCTGCTCACGCCTGTGGGGCTGCGGTCCCTGGCCCCTGGCCATCCGGATTACAAGGCACATTATTACGGCGACCTGCGTTCCCGGGACGCCGCCTACCACCAGGGCACGGTCTGGGCCTGGCTCATCGGGCCCTACGTGGAGGCTTGGCTCAAGCTCCATCCGGGGCGGCAGGCCGAGGCCCGGGGATTTCTCGCCGGGCTCATGGACAATCTGGACGCCGCCTGCGTCGGGTCCATCAGCGAGGTGTTCGACGCCGAGCCGCCCTATCTGGCCCGGGGCTGCATTGCCCAAGCCTGGAGCGTGGCCGAGGTGCTGCGGTGTTGGGCGATGACCGCGCCCGTCGCCGCGAAAACCCAATAAATAGGCAGGAGGCGTACCGTCCCGGCGATCCGACGTTTTTGAGGTCGCGGTCAGGCCCGGGTCGTCCCTCTTGTGGAGGCCATTGATGCTCGAAGTTCCTTTGGCCACGTACAGAATGCAGCTCAGCCCGGGGTTCGGCTTCAACCAGTGCCGGGAAGCGCTCCCTTATCTGGCGGCCCTTGGCATCTCCCATGTCTATGCTTCGCCCATCTTCAAGGCCCGGCCCGGGTCGCAACACGGCTACGATGTCTGCGACCATCAGGCGCTCAATCCCGAATTGGGCACGCCCGAGGAGTTCGAGGCGCTCATGGCCCGTTGCCGGGAACTGGGCCTGGGTTGGATTCAGGATATCGTCCCCAACCATATGGCGGTCTCGGGCGATAACGGCATGCTGGTCGACGTGCTCGAGAATGGTGAGTTTTCCAGGTATGTCAAGTTCTTCGATATTGAATGGGACCATCCCTACAAAAGCATGGCCGGCCGGATGCTGGCCCCGTTTCTTGGCGGCTATTACAGCCAGGCCCTGGAAAACGGGGAAATACAACTCAGGTTTGATGAGGAAGGATTCAGCGTCAATTACTACGATATCAAATTTCCCTTGCGCATCGATTCCTATGTCAAAATTCTTACACACAATATAAACCTCTTTCGTGACGCCATAGGTCCAGATAATCCGGATTATCTGAAGATGCTCGGTATCCTCTACAATATAAAAGGCCTGACTGCGGAAAGCCGTGAATCGGAACGGTACCACCAGCTCTATTTCATCAAGTATCTGCTGTTCGAAATGTATCAATCGAGCAGCTCCTTTCGCGGGTTCCTCGACAACAACCTGAAGCTTTTCAACGGGAAAGACCCGTCCGTAGCCGGCGACCGCTTTACCCTGCTCGATGACCTGCTGACGGATCAGCTGTTTCGTTTGGCTTTCTGGAAGGTGGCGGGCGAGGAAATCAACTACCGGCGTTTTTTCAGCATAAACGACCTGATTTCTTTGCGCGTGGAGGACGAGGCGGTCTTTAACCATACGCACAAACTCATCCTGGAACATGTCCGCAACCAGTCCTTCTCGGGCCTGCGCGTCGACCACATCGACGGCCTGTACGATCCCACCTCCTATCTGCAGCGGTTGCGCGGCCACACCCCCGACGCCTACCTGATGGTCGAGAAGATTCTCTCCTGGGGCGAGCCCCTGCCGGCCTTCTGGCCCATCCAGGGGACCACGGGCTATGATTTCATGAACCTGACCTGCGGTCTGTTCGTCCAGCCGGAATCCGAGGCGGCCTTCCAGCGCCTCTATGCCGCCTTTACCGGCCTGAAGAAGTCCCTGGCCGATATCCTGGCCGACAAAAAACGCAGCATGATCCAGCGCTACATGGCCGGTGACGTGGACAACCTGGCCCGGCTGGTCAAGACGGTCTCCAGCAAGGACCGGCAGGGCACCGACATCACCATGCTGGCGCTCAAACAGGCCATCACGGAACTGCTCGTCCAGTTTCCGGTCTACCGGACCTACATCAGCCCCGAAGCCTTCCGACCGGCCGATCTGGCCTATATCCGGGAGGCCATCCGGACCACCCGCCGGGCCAACCCGGAACTACAGTTCGAGCTGGGCTTCCTGGAGCGTTTCCTGCTGCTGGAATTCGGCGAGAACATGGAATCCCAGGCCAAACGGGAGTGGACGCATTTCGTCATGCGCTTCCAGCAGGTGACCGGGCCGCTTTTGGCCAAGGCCATGGAGGATTCCGCCTTTTACGTTTTCAACCGGCTGCTTTGCCTCAACGAGGTGGGCGGCGATCCCGGGCGCTTTGGCGTCCAGGCCCCAGACTGGCACAAGGCCATGCAGCAACGCCTGGAGACATGGCCGGCGGCCCTGAACGCCACCGCCACCCACGATGCCAAGCGGGGCGAGGATGCCCGGATGCGGCTGGCCGCGCTGTCGGAATTGCCCCAGCCCTTTGCGGACGCCCTCAAGGCCCTGGGCAGCGCCGCCCGGGGCCGGCGGCAACGCGTCGGATCCCGGCTGATGCCGGACCGCAACGAGGCCTATTTCCTCTACGAAGCCTTGCTGGCCCACCGGCCCTTTGCCGGGGCAGAGGCGGAGGGGTTTGCCCAGCGCCTGAAAGCCTACCTGGTCAAGGCCATGCGCGAGGCCAAGGAACACTCCAACTGGCAAAGTCCCGACGAACAGGCGGAACAGGCCTATCTGGCCTATGCCGACAATCTGTTGGACCCGGACCCGGCCGTGGCCTTCCCGGAGGCGTTCCGGTCGCTGTGGCAGCGGGTCGCCCGGCTGGGGCTGGTCAATTCCCTGTCCCAGACCCTCGTCAAGATCACGGCCCCGGGCCTGCCGGATTTTTATCAGGGCACGGAGTTCTGGGATTTTTCCATGGTCGATCCGGACAACCGACGGCCGGTGGATTTCGCCTTGCGCCAGAAGACGTTGCGGCAGCTTGCCCGGGCCGAGGCGGCCGACCGGGCTGCCTTGCTTGGCGAACTGACGGCGCAGGCCGAGGACGGGCGCATCAAGCTGTTTTTGATCTGGAAAGGGCTTCTTGCCCGCCGGGAACTGGCCGAGCTGTACCGGAAGGGGGACTACCGGCCCCTGGAATTTGCCGGCGGGCGACAGGGCATGGCCTTCGGCTTTGCCCGGAGCCTGGGCCAGGTCACGGCCCTGACCCTTGTGCCCCGGCTTTTCGCCCGGGCCGTTGGGGAGGACGCCCGGTTTCCCCTGGGAGCGTTCTGGGAGGACGCCGGGGTGTCCCTGGCCGGAGCCGCTCCCTTCGTGGACGTCTTCACCGGACAGGAGTTCGCGGCCCAGGGGCGGGCCTCACTGCAGGATGTTTTTCGAGATCTGCCCTTTGCCTTGCTGGTCTCGCAACCCCCGACCGTCGGGTCGGCCTGATCGGTGTCGCGAGACCGAGGGCCGGGAACGCCACAGGAGACGACGCCATAACCAGGAGGGCGACATGTCTGACCGCTTCATCTGTATCCATGGTCATTTCTACCAGCCGCCCCGGGACAATCCGTGGCTCGAGGACATCGAGGTCCAGGATTCCGCCTACCCCTACCACGACTGGAACGAACGCATCACAGCCGAATGCTACGCCGCCAACGCCATCTCCCGGGCCCTGGACCCGCAAGGGCGCATCGCCCGGCTGGTGAACAACTACGCCCGGATCAGTTTCAACTTCGGGCCGACGCTGCTGCCCTGGCTGCAGTCCCATGCGCCGGATGCCTACGCGGCCATCCTGGAGGCCGACAAACAGAGTACGGAGAAGTTTTCCGGTCATGGCTCGGCCCTGGCCCAGGCCTACAACCACATGATCCTGCCCTTGGCCAACGGCCGCGACAAGTACACGCAGATCCTCTGGGGGATCAAGGACTTCGAGTATCGCTTCCAGCGCAAGCCCGAAGGCATGTGGCTGCCGGAAGCGGCCGTGGACCTCGAATCCCTGGAGATGATGGCGGATCTGGGCATCATCTTCGTCCTTTTGGCCCCGCGCCAGGCCAAACGCGTGCGGGAGCTGCCGGACGGCCAGTGGCAGGATACCGGGGAATGGGACATCGACCCGGGCAGGCCCTATATGGTCGAGCTCCCGTCGGGCAAGAGCATCCACGCGTTTTTCTACGACGGCCCCATTTCCAAGGCCGTGGCCTTCGAGGGGCTGCTCAACAACGGCGAGGATTTCGCCAACCGGCTCCTGTCCGGCTTTCCGGAGCATGATTCCGGTCCGCGCCTCATGCACATCGCCACGGACGGCGAGAGCTACGGGCACCACCACCGCGGCGGCGAGATGGCCCTGACCCGGGCCCTGGATTATATCGAGTTCAACCACCTGGCCCAATTGACGAATTATGGCGAGTACCTGGAGGAGCACCCGGCCGGCCATGCCGTGGAGATCGTGGAGAACAGCTCCTGGAGCTGCATCCACGGCATCGAGCGCTGGCGGGCGGACTGCGGCTGCAACAGCGGCGGACATCCGGAGTGGAACCAGTCCTGGCGCGCGCCCCTGCGCCAGGCCCTGGACTGGCTTCGGGACAGCATCCTGCCGCAGTTTGAGCAGGCCGCCAAAGCGCTGCTCGATGATCCCTGGGCCGCCCGGAATGCCTATATCGACGTCGTCGTGGACCGCTCGACCGAACGGGTCGGCCAGTTTTTGGGCAGCCAGACCAGTCGCCGCCTGAGTCTGGAAGAAG
>JBKICS010000375.1:0-8510 GCA_046567015.1 Acidobacteriota bacterium
GCAGCCGGTTGGGATCGAAGGCCGGAGGCTCATCGGGCAGGTAGGCCCGGCCGAGCAGATGGTAGAGCACGGCCTTGACCACCCCCTGATGGGTGACCACGAGCACGCTTCGCCCGGCGTTGGCCCGGGCGGCGTCGAGAAGGGCGTGTTCGGCCCGGGAGCGCACGTCGGCCCGGGATTCGCCGCCCGGGGGGTGGAACTGCCAGCCGGCCGCCTCGGCCGCGGCCAGGTCGTCGGCCGGGACGTCGCGCCAGTATTTGCCGGTCCATTCGCCGAAATGCTGTTCGCGAAGCCGCCTGTCCAGGGTCACGGGCAGGCGCAGGACGAGGTTTATTATCCCGGCCGTGGACTTGGCCCGGCCGAGGTCGCTGGCCAGGATGCGGGCCAGGGACAGCCCGGCCAGCCGTGGGGCCAGTTCCTGGCTGGCGGCCAGCCCCTGCGGAGTCAGTTCGCTGTCCCACTGCCCCTGAATGCGCCGCTCCCGGTTCCACAGGGTCTGGGCGTGGCGCAGAAGATAAAAAACACAGCGCGACATGACGGGTCTGTCCTTTGGTCTGAGCCAGCCGACCGGCCGAGGCGGCAGGCCTAGTCTTCCAGCCGGCAGAGAAATGCGTCCATGCCCACGGCCACGGCCTGGCAGGCGTCGGTCAGGGCCGGGGCCAAGCGTAAAAACCGGGCGGCGTCGCCCGAGGCGGCGGCCAGTTCAGCCTCGGCGGCCAGGGAACGCATGATTGCGGCCCCGAACATGGCCGCATTGCCCTTAAGCGTGTGGGCCACACGCTCGCACACGGCCAGATCGCCCTGGCCCATGGCGGCGTGCAAGGCTTCGAGCTGCTCGGGCACCGAGGCCACGAACTCCCGCCCCACCCGGCCAAGCAGGCCGGTCTTGCCCTGGTAGAGCGCGGCCAAGGCGTCGGTGTCGATGATGGGGAGGTCGCGCGCCGCGGCAGGCGCGGCCTTGGCGACCGGAGCCCGGCCGCGCCGGGCCAGCACCCGGGCCACCACTGTGAAAAACACCTCCACGTCGATGGGTTTTATGATGTAGTCGTCGAAACCGGCGGCCAGGAAACGCTCCCGCTCCTGGTCCATGGCATAGGCCGACAGCCCGATAACCGGCAGCCCCGGGTCGATGTCCAGGTGGCCGGCCCGGATGGCCCGGGTGGCGGCCAAGCCGTCCATCACCGGCATCTGGATGTCCATCAATACCACGTCCACGGCGTGGGCGGCCAGATATTCCAGGGCCACCCGGCCGTTTTCCGCCAGGACAACCTCATGGCCCCGGCTTTCCAGGAGATCCGAGGCGAAGATGCGGTTGACCCGATTGTCCTCCACCAGCAGGATGCGCAGGCTCGGCGGCAACTCGCGCCGGGGCGCGGCCAAGGGGTCCACCCGGGCTCCCGCCCCCGGAGCTGGGGCCAGGTCGAGGGGGCAATCCAGCCAGAAGACGCTGCCCTTGCCCGGAACGCTGTCCACGAACACCCCGCCGCTCATGAGCCCGGCCAGCCGGCGGCAGATGGCCAGCCCCAGGCCCGTGCCGGCCTGCCGCTTGGTCAGCCCGCCGTCGACCTGGGTGAAGCTGTCGAAAATCGTGGCCAGCTGCTCGGCGGGAATGCCGACGCCGGTGTCGATGACGGAAAAGCGCATGGCCGCCCGCTCCCCGAAGCCGCCCGGCATGGGGGCGCGCGTAAGGACCGTGGCCCGCAGGGTGACGCTGCCGCCCTCGGTGTATTTGACGGCGTTGTTGACCAGGTTGCGCAAGATCTGGCGCAGGCGCAGGCCGTCGCCGCGCACGTTTCTGGGCAGATCCGGACACAGCTCCAGGCCAAGGCGCAGGCCCTTGTCCCGGGCCAGCACCTCCTGCTCCTTGACCACGGCGTCCAGGCAGCGCGGCAGATCGAAGAACTCGGCCTTGATCTCCAGCCGGCCGGCTTCGATCTTGGAATAGTCCAGGATGTCGTTGATGATGGAGAGCAGTGTGGCGGCCGACTCCTCCACCACGGACAGGCGCTGGCGCTGCCGGGCTTCCAGGCTGTCGCCCAGCATGAGCTGGACATAGCCGAGCACGGCATTGAGCGGCGTACGGATCTCGTGGCTCATGTTGGCCAGAAACGCGCCCTTGGCCTGGCTCGCGGCCTCGGCCCGCTCCAGGGCGGCGGCCAGCTCGGCCTCGAGCTTTTTCCCGGCCGTGACGTCGCGCACAATTTCGACCACGGCCGTCACGGCCCCGGCGTCGTCAAGGAGCGGCGCGCAATAAAGCTCCACCCAGCCGGCGGATTCGGCCGGATCGTCCTTGTGCACCACGCCGCTCGCCAGCTTGCGGGTGGCCATGGCCCGCAGCGACGGGCAGTCCGGGCAGGGCGCGGGCCGGCCGTGGTAGACCTCATGGCAGCGTTGGCCCACGATATCGCCGCGCCCGGCGTACATGGCGCGAAGGGCCTGATTGGCCGAGAGCACGACCATGTCCGGGGACAGTACGCTCACGCCGTCCTGTGTGCCGGCCAGAACCGCGTCGAGAAAGCCCTCCCGACTGCGCAGGGCGGCTTCCAGCTCTTCCCGCGTGGCGGTTTCCACATCCAGATGGCGGCGCAGCTGCCCAAGCTCCCCGGTGCGCTCGGCCAGGGCGGCCTCCAGGTCGTCGCGCACCCGCATGGCCGTGGCCTCGGCCCGCTTGCGCTCGGTGACGTCCAGGACCACGCCGACGATGCCGCCTTCGGCCTGGCCGTCGCCCGCGCCAGGCCGAAGGACGGTCTTGTGCAGCTCGAAATGCCGGGGACCGGTCGGGCCGGCCATGACCATCTCGACCACCTGCCCTCCGCCCCGGGCCAGCAAGGCCCGGTCGCCGTCAGCGCATTCCCGGGCAAAATCGAACTGCCGGACCAGGGCGTCCAGGGAACCGCCGAGGAGCTGGCCGCGAGGCACGCCGAGCAGGCGCTCGAAGGCCCGGTTGCAGCCGGTGTAGTGTCCGCAGGCGTCCTTGAAATAGACCGGCAGGGGCAGGGCCTCGAGCATGGACCGGGACAGGTCGTGTTGCTGGCGAAGCCGGACCTGGGCCAGCTTGCGTGAAGTGATGTCGCGGCCCACGGCCTGGTATTCCACCAGTTCGCCGGAAGCGTCGAAAATGGCCCGATGGGTCCAGCGCTGCCAGCGGACCCGGCCGTCGGGGCGCAGCACCCGGTGCTCGAAGCCGGTGGTCGGACGGTGGGGACTAAGGGCCGCGATGCGCCGGGCCATCATGGCCGCGTCCTCCTCGTGGACGTCGGGCCGGAAATTTTCCTCCAGGCAGGCCTCGGGGCTCTTGCCCCAATAGCGCGCGAAGGCGGCGTTGACGAAAATCAGCCGTCCCCGGGGGTCGAAGCGGCAGATCAGCTCGGTCTGGTGCTCGACGATGGACCGGTAGCCGGCTTCGGCCGAGATCAGATTTTCGGGCGGACCGCCCACCGGGAAATCGGCGCAAGCGCCTTCCAGGAGCAGCGGCGAGCCCAGGGCGTCGCGCACGGCCCGCATGACGCAGTAGACCCGCCGGGCCTCGCCGTCGCGGCCAAGAGCCCGGCTTTCAAAGGCCACGGCCTCGGGCTGGGACAGGGCGCGGACCAGGGTCTGGCGGCGCTCGGGCAGGTCCAGGCGCAGGGGGTGGGCGCTTTGCCGGGATTGGCGCAGGCAGTCGGCCACGTCGCGGTAGCCGAAAAGTTTCGCCAGGGAGCTGTTGGCGGCCAGCATCCGGCCTTGCACGTCGAGGCGAAAGAGCCCCTGGGCGGCGTTGTCGTAGAGGTCGCGGTAGCGATCGGCCTGTTCGCGAAGGCGGGCGGCCTCGGCGTCGGCCAGGATGTGGGCCAGGGCGGCGGCCACGTCGGTCCAGGTGAGAAGCCCCAGCAGATAGCCGGCCGGATCGGTGACGGCGAGCCGGCCCGCGCCCGCGCCTTCCATGCCGGCCAGGCCCTCGGCCAGGCGCAACTGGGGGGACACCACGGCCACCGGCGCGCGCATGGCCGCCTCCACCGGCAGGTCCCGGATGTCCGTGCCGCCGGCGAGCAGCCGCACCGCGTTGCGGGCCGTGAAGATGCCGCGCGGCTGGTCGTTTTCGGTCACCACCACGCCGCCAACGCCCATGCGCACCATGCGGCCAAGAACCGTGGGCAGCGGTTCGCCCACCGCCCCGGTGACGACGGAACGGGCCATGACGCTGGCCACGGTCCGATCGGCCAGTTCCTCCAGGCAGTCGCACAGCCGGGCCACGTGATACGGAGCCAACATGCCCACGGCCCGGCCGGTGGCGTCCACCACGGCCAGACGCCGGGACGGCGCGGCCAGCAGATGGCGCACGGCGGCGGGGAGAAAGTCGCTGACCGGAGAGACGGCCACCGGGTCCATCACGTCGCGCACGGCCAGATGAGAGGCCTGGACGGCGTTGTGGCAGAGCACCCGGGCCAGACCCCGGGTGGTGACGACGCCAAGCGGCCGGCCGCCGTCCAGGACCAGCCCCTCGCCCACCCCGGCCCCGAGCAGCATCTCGGCGGCCTGGGCGGCCGTGGTCCACAGCCCCAGGGTGAGCAGCGTTGCCGGCGGCAGATCGCGCAGCGGCGTCTCGTGCAATTTGGCCATCAAGGCTCCAGCAGGCTCCGGCCGCCGCGTCTGCCGGCCGGGGAACCCACGATTCCACACGATTATCGAAGAAAAAACAGCGGTGCGGATTTTTATCACAGCGCCGCCGGGTTGGGCCAGAGCCTTTTTCAGCCCTCCCCGGCCAGCCGTTTGAGCGCCCCGGCCACGACCCCGTAATTGCGGGAGCGGTCGTGAACCTCGCGCACGTAAGCCCGGGCCGCCTCGCTCAGGCCCAGGCGGCGTTCCCGGTCGCCGAGCAGGGAGGCCAGGGCCCGGCGATGGGCCGCGTCGTCCCCAGGCGGGGTGAGCAGTCCCGTGTGCCCGTCGCGCACCACCTCGGGCACGCCGCCGTCGGCCAGCGCCACCACGGGCAGCCCGGCGGCCTGGGCTTCGAGATAGACCATGCCCAGCGACTCGCCGATGCCCGGAAAAGCGAACACGTCCCCGGCGCTCAGAACCGCCCCGAGCCCCTCCCGGGGCACGCGCCCGAGGAACCGGTGGCGGCCCGGCAGCTCCCGGGCGGCCAGGGCGACAAGCCGCTCCCGCGTCTCGCCGTCGCCGGCCACGACCAGGAAAAAATCCAGCCCGGACCGGGCCAGCTCGCCCAGGCGGGCAAACAGATAGGTCAGGCTCTCGGTCTTGACGTCGTTTCGAAACATGGCCGCCGTGACCGCGACCGGCCGCGTCCCCACGCCCCAGGCCTGGCGCAACTGCCGCCGGGCGTCGGCGTCGAAGGCGAAGTCCTCGGGAGCGATGCCCGGGCGCACGTAGGCGATGCGCTCGTCGGGCAAAAGCCGGCGCAGGTTGGCCACGTCCAGGCGGCGGTTGGAAAAAACCAGATCCGCGGCCAGCAGCGAGCGGCGGTTCAGTTCGAATCCCAGGCGGGTTCTCAGGCTGCGGCGCTGTTTGGTGGAATAGACCCCCTGGAAGATGACGTAGGGGATGCCCAGTTCCCGGGCAACGTACGGGCCGATCACGTCCGGGGACTTGTAGTAGGCGTGGTAGGTGACAAAGGCCCGGGCCTTGGCCTTGGCGGCCGCTTCCAGGGCCTTGCGTCTGGCGGCGATGGCCTCGAACCACAGCCGTGGGCGGGCCGAGAACCAACGCGCCCGAAAGCGGCTGGCCACGGTCACGGCGAGGCCCTGTTCCGCCAGGGCCGCGACGAGTTCCCGGCCGATGGTCCGATCCCCCGAGGGATCGGGATGATCCAGGGGCTTGAATGGCGCGTAGAAGGCGACGTTCACAGCTCGGTTCCGGCGGCAAAGATGCCAGGGGGCGAGCCGGCGTGGCGGGCAAAGACGGCGGCCAGCCGGCGGGTGTTGACGGCGTTGTCGAATTCCTCGGCCACGGCCGCCCGGGCGGCCTCGGCCAAGCGGGCGGCCAAGCCGGCCTCGGTCAGCAGCCGGGCAATGTTGGCGGCCAGGGCGGCCGGCTGGTTGGGCGGGCAGGTGAGCGCCGTCGCCTCGTGGCGGGCCAGCTCCGGCAGGGCCGAGACGTCGGTGGCGGCCACGGGCAGGCCCATGGCCATGGCTTCCACCACGACGTTGGGCACGCCGTCGCGGTCGCCGTTCGGCAACACCCGGCAGCCGAGGACAAAGGCGTGGGCGTCGCGGTAGAGATCGAGCACCTTTTCGTGGGGCAATGCGCCATGGAAACGTACCTTCTCGATGATGCCAAGGCGCGTCGCCTGCTCGGCCAGCTTCTCGCGGTCCTCGCCCGCGCCGACCAGATCGAAGCTGCAGTCGATTCCCTGCCCGGCCAGGATGCTCAGCGCCTCCAGCACCGTGTCCAGGCCTTTTTTGGCGGTCAGGCGGGCCACGGAGAGCAGGCGGTAGGGCGGACCGTCCGCCGGGCGACGCTCCCGGCCGTTAAAAAGGCTCAGGTCGATGCCGTGGTAGACGCCGAAGACCGGGGTGCCGTTGGGCGAGAGCTTTTTGAGGTAGGCCACGTTGGCCTTCGTGCAGGTGACCACGAAGGCGGCCCGGCCGATCTTTTCGGCCAGCCGGTCCGGGTTCTGGGTCCAGACGTCCTTGGCGTGGCCGGTGAAGCTGACCGGCGCGCCGCACATCAGGGCGGCGAACATGGCCACCGAGGTCGGCGAATGGGCGAAATGGGCGTGCAGATGGGGCGATTCGCCGGAGCGCAGGGCCTCCTGGCACAAAAGGCCGGCCTGGAGCAGGTGCTTGATGGTGGCCGATTTGGGCGTGGCGATAAAATGGCGCAGCATGAGCCCCGCCGCCCGCAGCCAGCCCCGGGGATGGGCGAACAGGGTCTTCACGTTGGCCGCGACCAGCCGACCCAAGGCCGGCAGGATATATTCCGGCAGATAGACCACCTCGGCCCGGATGCGCGCTACCGAGGCGTGGGCGAAGTCCTCCCGGGGCTTTCGCATGGACACGATGCGCACCGTGAACCCCAGGCGCTCCAGGAGCAGGATCTCATTGGAAATAAACGTCTCGGAAATCCGGGGATACCCCTTGAGCACCATCACCAGCACCGGCTTGCCGCTTCCCGTCACAATCGTGATCCATCCTCGTTAAGAACTTTCCCAGGTGGGGCCGGCTTGCCAGCAGGCCTCACAACCCCTTGAAAAACTTCTTCCATTGCAGGGGTCCGGGGGGATCATCCCCCTGGCCGCCGGAGGCGTCTTCCGTCTTCTCTTTCCTGCATCCCCTGCCCTACCCCCGGTACCTGAACACCAGCCGCAATATCCGGCGCGTCAGCGGCGAGAACAGTTTCGCCTCGAGCGGCCGGCCGGCGGCGCGTTTGCCGGTCTCGGCCAGGGTCGGATAGGGCAGCGTCGTGCCGGCCAGGGTGGACAGCCCCAGCTTGCCGGCCCCGGCCGTGAGCCACTGGGCCAGCAATTCGCCGGCCCCGGCCCCGGCGATGCCGACGCCGAGCAGCTTGCCGCGCCGGTCCAGGATCAGTTTCACCAGCCCGGCCGTCTCGCCGGCCGCCCTGGCCCGGTCGTTGCCGGAAAAGGGCTCGACGATGACCGTATGGGGCAGCCCGGCCGCCTTGGCTTGCCCTTCGGTCAGGCCGGCGGCGGCCAGGGCCGGGCCGGTGAAGGCGCAACGCGGCATCCAGGTGTAATCGACCTTGCGCGGCAGCCGGAACACCGCCCCGGCCACCACCACCCCGCCTTCGTAGCCGGCGGCGTGGGTGAACTGGTGATCGCCGGTGACATCCCCGGCCCCAAACACGTGGGGCGCCGAGGTGCGCAACCGGTCGTCCAGCACAAGCCCCTTTTGTGTATAGGCAATTCCGGCCGCGTCAAGGCCAAGTCCGTCCAGGTTGGGGGTACGGCCCATGGCCACCAGGATGGCCTCGGCCGCCACGTCCTCCCGCTGGCCGTCGCGGATGACCGTGACGCGGCGCAGTCCGTTGCCGTCCGGGCCGGCCACGGACTCCACCACCGTGCCCAGGCGCAGGTCCACGCCGTCGAGGGTCAACCCGGCCGCCACGACGTCGGCCAGGTCGGCGTCCTCGCGGGAGAGGATGTGCCGGCTGCGCTGGATCATGGTCACCCGGCTGCCGAGACGGGCGAAGGCCTGGCCCATCTCGGCGGCAATGGCTCCGCCGCCGAGGATGATAAGCGACGCCGGCAGCTTTTCCAGGGAAAACAGCTCGCGGTTGGTCAGATAGCCGGCCTCGGCCAGGCCCGGGATATCCGGCACGGCCGCGCGCGAACCGGTTGCGATCAGCACGCGGTCGGCGGTGATGCGCCGCCCGTCAAGCTCCAGGGCGTGGTCGTCCAGGAATCGGGCCTGGCCGAAATGCACCTCGGCTCCCAGTCGGCGGAACCGGTCCGGCGAATCGTGCTCCTGGATGCCGGCGATGACGCCCTTGATGCGTCGGCGCACGGCCGTGAAATCCACCGGCCCGGTCTCCAGGGCCGGCAGGCCGAAATC
>JBKICS010000376.1:0-1531 GCA_046567015.1 Acidobacteriota bacterium
AAGGGGTCCGGGGGGCTTAGCCCCCCGGCCGCCGGAGGCATTCTTCCGTCTTTCCTTCTACTCTCCCCCTACAAACCAGCCGCGACGCGGCTGGCCAGGCTCTGGTAGTCCTTGGCCCCGGGGGAGCGGGGGGCGAATTCGAAGATGGTGCGGCCTTCGGCCGGGGCTTCGGAGAGCTTGGCGTTGTAGCGCACCGGCGGGCAGATCCGATCGGGGTAGAGTTCGGCCAGTTCCTTGGCCAGGGTGGCCGGACCGCGTACACGCTTGTCCAGGAATGTCGGGACGATGTAGGCCAGGGACAGTTCCGGCCGGTAGCGCGACACGGCGGCGAAGCTGCGCAGGAATTCCGAGAAGCCCTGCAGGGACATGGCTTCCAGGGCCACCGGCACGAGCACCTCGCGCACGTAGAAGAGCACGTTGACGGTCAGCGCGTCCCAGCCCGGGGCGCTGTCCACGACGATGACGTCGAAGCGGCTGTCAAGCGGGGCCAGGGCGTCTTCCAGGGTGCGCTCGCCGCCGAAATCCTTGCGGCTTATAAGTCGCTTGAGGCCGGCCAGGGACTTGCCGCCGGCCAGCAGCCACAGGTTTTCCCGGGCTTCCAGCAGGGCTGATTCGGCGTCGGCCGAGCCTTCGACCAGTTCGGCAAGGCCCTTGGTCGGGGTCACGCCCAGGGCGAAGGCGCACTGTCCCTGGGTGTCGGCGTCGACCAGCAGCACCCGCTTGCCCAGCGCCGCCAGGCCGGCGGCCAGGTTGACGGCCGTGGTGGTCTTGCCCACGCCCCCCTTGCTCAGCATGACGCCGATACGCCGCGCCGTGGCCGTTCCCGGGGCCGGCAGCCAGGTTCCGGCCGGTTCGGCGGCGAGCTGGCTCTTGATGGCGGACAGGGCGGCGGCGGCGGCGCGTTCTTCCGCGGCATCGGGTTCGGCCATGACCGGCGGTCCGACTTCTTCCTCGATTTCCACGGCCGGTTGGGCGGCGGCCGTCATCGGCTCCTCCATCGGTTCGGCCAGGGACAGGGCGGCCTGGGCCACGGCCTGGGCTGCGGCGGTCTGGGCCGCCTGGGCGGCCAGGGGCGCGGCGGCCGGCCTGGCTACGGTCTGGAGCCGGCGTTCCACCAGGGTCGGGCGTTCGAACGCGCCGTGGGGCCGCTCCAGGCGCAGCACCGAGGGACCGGCCTCGGACAGGGCCGGTTCCGGGCGTTTGGCGAGAAAACGGCGGTGGCAGCTGGAGCAGATCAGGCTGGCCACGTCCTGGTCGGCGGGCAGTTCTTGTCTGGCCCGGCAAAAGGGGCAAATCGCGAGCATGGCGTCCTCCGGGGATTATGCGCCCGACTTCGGGGCGGCCGGCTCGGCGCAGGACAGCAGGCGTCGGGCCAGCGGGCTATTTTGACCGGCGGTCTCGAAGGCGTCGCAGGCCAGGATCAAGGCGGTTTCCAGGATGGCCGACTTGCTGATGCGCCGTCCGGTGCGGGGCGCGTCGGCGGCCATGGCGGCCAGGATGGTCCGGGCCTCGTCCAGGCGGGCGGCGGCCG
>JBKICS010000376.1:1541-3597 GCA_046567015.1 Acidobacteriota bacterium
CCTTGGTTTTTGGCGGCACAGGGCGCAAGGTGGCCCGGGGCGGGGCGGCTTCGGCCACGGGGGCCGGCTTGGGGGCCGCCTTGGGCACGGCGCGGGGAGCCGGGTTGGGGGCGGCGGCCCGGCGGATGAGGCGTTCCAGGGCCTGCTGGCCGGGGTAGGGCGTCGCGTCGGTGTCGCGCAGCAAGGCGTCCATGATGTCGGCTGCGGCCGGTGGTGCGGATGACATGGTCGGCTCCTCGGTTTGGCTCCGGAGGTCGGTCCGGCTCCTTGACGCCAAGCAAAAACTTTGCCAAACCCCCACCCTCGCACGGACCGCCGGCCATGGAGCCGGCTGTCAAACCCGGCTCCCCCCACGTTTGGAGCCAGCGGAGACCCGACATGACACGCTGGCGCGGCCCGGGCGGCATCGCCCACGTCCTGCGGCTAGGGCTGCCGCTCCTGGCCGGCATGGGTTCGATCACGGCCATGCACCTCACCGACCGCATCTTCCTCGGCTGGCATTCCCAGGACGCCCTGGCCGCCTCCCTGCCGGCCGGCGCGACCTTTTTCCTGCTCACCTCCTTTTTTCTGGGCACGGCCGGTTACGCCGGGGTGCTCGTCGCCCAGCACGTGGGCGCGGGGCTGGCCGACATGGTGGGCAGGGTGTTGTGGCAGGGCATCCATTTCGCGGTGCTGTCCTTTGTCCCGCTGGCGCTGCTGGCCCTGGCCGCCGGGCCGATATTTACGGCCATGGACCATCCGCCCGAGGTGCGCCGCCTCGAGGTCATCTATTACCGGGTGCTCATGTTCGGGGCCGGGCTCATGGTGCTGGAGGCCTCCCTGGCCGCCTTTTTCAGCGGCCGGGGGCTCACGCGCGTGGTCATGTGCGTCAATTTCGGCGGCGCGCTCCTCAATATCCCACTCAATTATTTACTCATCTTCGGAAAGTTCGGGCTTCCCGCCCTGGGGGTGGCCGGCTCGGCCCTGGCCACGGTGACGGCCTGGGGGACAATGGCCGCCGCCTACGCCCTGCTCATCTTCACCCGGAAAAACCAGCGGCTCTACGGCGTGTTGTCGGGATTTCGGCCCGATGCGGCCCTGTTTGCGCGTCTGGTGCGTCTGGGCATGCCGGGCGGGGCGCAGGTGTTTCTCGACGTGTTCGCGGCCACGGTCTTCATCGTGCTCTCCGGGCGCATGGGCCGGGCCGAGCTCACCGCCACCAGCATCGTGCTGGCCGCCAACTCTCCGGCCTTTTTGCCGCTGATCGGCCTGTCCCAGGGGCTGGCCGTCATCGTCGGCCAGGCCATGGGCGCGGGCCGGCCGGCCGAGGCCGTGCGGGCCGCCGGCAGCGCCCTGCGGGTCATGGCCGTGTACATCGCGGTCATGGCCACGCTGTTTCTGACCCTGCCCGATCAGCTCGCGCTCATTTTCCGGCCGCGCGAGGCCGACGCCTCCTTTGCCGACGCCCTGGCCCTGTGCCGGCCGCTTTTTGCCTGGGCCGCCGTCCTCGGGGTCTGCGACGTTTTTATCCACACGGCCTTTGGCGTGCTGCGCGGGGCCGGCGACACCCACTACCTCATGCTGGCCGCCGCCGGGGTTTCGCTTTTGGCCCTGGTCGTGCCGGCCGTGGCCGCCGTGACCCTGGGCGGGGTCGGGGTGGTGGGGCTGTGGGGCGTGTTTGCCCTGTATGCCGCCGCCCTGGCCGTGGTCTTGTGGTTGCGCTACCGGGGCGGGACATGGCAAACCTTGCGGCTGGTCAAACCGGCCGGCCACGGCCAGTAACTACGGGAGTCCCCATGCGCGACACGCTTGTGCGGCGGATGTTCGAGGACATCGCCTTTTCCTACGATTTCCAAAATAGCGCCCTGTCCCTTGGCATCGACATCTGGTGGCGCAAGGTGCTGGTCGGCATGCTCGAACCGGCCCAGGGCATCGTCCTTGACGCCGCTACCGGCACCGGCGAGGTGGCGCTGGCCATCCGCCGTCGCCGCCCGGGCCTGACCGTGGTCGGCCTGGATTTCTCGCCGGCCATGCTGGCCGTGGCCAAGGCCAAGGCCGCCCGCAAGCAGGTCGCCGG
>JBKICS010000377.1:0-5688 GCA_046567015.1 Acidobacteriota bacterium
CCGAGCGAAATCTCGCCACAACCCGCTGCGCCCTGCTCCTCCTGCTCCCCTCTTCGCCCGCCTCCTCCATGCAGCGGTTCACCAGGGAGAATTGTTACACACTGTCAACTAGTTTCTGGATTTTTGTTCATGAACGGTTCAGGACAGCGGCCCACTCCGCCAACTAAATACGAATGCAAATAGTTGAGGCCCTCAACGGTAGGCGTATTGATAGTCAAATATTCCTACTGGTTGAGTATGAAAAAAACGCCAAGAAGGACTGCCCCCAAAAGCGTCCTCCGCCTGCTCGCCGCAGGCACACGGCTCGGGCCACATCGTATCAGATAACCCGTGCGCCAGCGCGCAAACAATTTCCGGTCCACACAGGAGAGATCCATGCACCTTGAAGACAAGAACCAGCTCGCAGATGAAATCGCCGAAGACATCACCGCGCCAACCGGCATCACCCGTCGTTCCTTCATGAAGTTCTGCACCGCCGTGGCCGTGACCCTGGGCCTTGGCGTGGACGGCGCACTGTCCGTGGCCAAGGCCCTGACCGGCGCCCGGCCGCCGGTGATCTGGCTCAACTTCTCCGAATGCACCGGCTGCAGCGAATCCTTCCTGCGCATGACCAGCCCCTATCCCGAAGACCTGATGTTCAACACCATCTCCCTGGACTACCAGGAGACCATCATGGCCGCCGCCGGCCTGGCCGCCACCGGCCACCGCGATTCCGTGGTCGCCGCCAACGCCGGCCAGTTCTTCGCCATCGTGGAAGGCTCCATCCCCACCGCCGCCGGCGGTGTCTACGGCACGCTTGGCGGCGAAACCATGCTGGCCGTGGCCCAGCGCATCCTGCCCAAGGCCAAGGCGGTCATCGCCTACGGCACCTGCGCCTCCTTCGGCGGTCTGGCCGCGGCCGCGCCCAACCCCACCGGGGCCAAGGGCGTCTCCGACGCCGTGTCGCTGGGCAACGTCCCGGTCATCAACATTCCCGGCTGCGCCCCCAACCCCTACAACCTGGCCGGCGTCATCGCCAACTACCTGCTCAAGGGCACCCTGCCGGCGCTCGACTCCAAGAAACGCCCGACGTTTGCCTACGGCCGATGTGTCCACGAATGCCAAAAGCCCCACGGCTGCCTGCGCGATTACGGCTGCAAGGGGCCCAAGGCTTACCACAACTGCAAGACCGTCAAATACAACGAAGGCACCTCCTGGGACATCCAGGCCTGCGCCCACTGCATCGGCTGCTCCGAACCCAACTTCTGGGATACCTTCAAGCCGTTTTACACCTCGTCCTTCGTCAATAACTTCGCCGGAAAATACGGTTCCATCAAGTACGTCCCCGGTGACGATTAATCCAAGCCAGCCCCAGAGGAGTTATTCATATGGCGAGCATCCTTAATTCGACCTCGACGACCGGAACGGCCACCACCACGGCTGCGACCACGGCTGCGACCACGACGGCGGCTGCCGGCACCATCACCCTCGATCCCGTCACCCGCATCGAAGGCCATCTGCGCATCGACGCCAAGGTGGCCAACGGCGCCGTCACCGACGCCTGGTCCTCGGCCACCCTGTTTCGCGGCATCGAGCTGATCCTGGCCGGCCGCGACCCCCGGGACGCGCCGCTTATAACCCAGCGCCTGTGCGGCGTGTGCACCTACGTGCACTTGCAGGCTTCCTCCGTGGCCATCGAAAACGCCATGAAGATGAACGTGCCGGCCAATGCCCAGATCGTGCGCAACCTCATCAACGGCACCCAGTTCCTGCACGACCACATTGTCCATTTCTACCATTTGCACGCTCTGGACTGGGTCGATGTGACTTCCGCGCTTTCGGCCAATCCCTCGAGCACCCTGACCCTGGCCCGTTCCATCTCGCCCTCGGCCCCGACCATCGACTTCGCCGCGGTGCAGACCAAGCTCAAGACCCTGGTCAATTCCGGCCAGCTGGGCACCTTCTCAGCCGGCTACTGGGGACATTCCGCCTACAAGCTGTCCCCCGAGGCCAACCTGCTCTTCGTGGCCCACTACCTGCAAGCCCTGCGGCAACAGGCCGAAACCGCCAAGATGATGGCGATCTTCGCCGGGAAAAACCCCCACCCCCACGCCACCGTGCCCGGCGGCGTCACCTCCGGGGCGGAGATCTACGTGGCGGCCAACATGACCAGCTTCACCAGCAAGCTGACCGCCACCAACAACTTCATCAGCCAGTTCTACCTCCCGGACATCATCTACCTGGCCAAGCAGTACCCCGAATACGCCAAGGTCGGCGGCTTTTCCAACATGCTGGCCTACGGCGAATTCCCCACCGGCAACTACAGCGCCGGCAACTTCTTCCTGCCCGGCGGCGTGATCATGAACAAGGCCGTGACCAGCGTGGCCGCCGTCAACACCGCCAACATCACCGAGGACGTGTCCCGGGCCTGGTACGCCAAGGGAGCCGCGCTCAACCCCACCGTCGGCGTCACCAGCCCGTCGTATACCGGCTACAACCAGTCCGCCCAGTACTCCTGGCTCAAGGCCCCGCGCTACCAGGGCAAGCCCATGGAAGTCGGCCCCCTGGCCCGGGTGCTGGTGGCCTACGGCAAGAACCACGCCCAGGTGAAACCGGCCGTGGATTCCCTGCTCTCCAGCCTGGGACTCAAAATCGGCGACATGTTCTCGGTGCTCGGCCGCACCGCCGCCCGGGCCATCGAGACGCAGGTCATCGGCCAGGCCATGACCGGCTGGCTGACCACGCTTAAAAACAACATCAAGGCCGGCAATATCGCCACCTTCACCGGCAAGGCCGTGCCGGCCAACGCCAAGGGCATGGGCCTGGGCGAGGCCCCGCGCGGCGCGGTGGGGCACTGGTTCACAACCGACGGCTCGGCCAAGATCAAGAACTACCAGATGGTGGTGCCCTCGGCCTGGAACTTCGGCCCGCGCGACGCGGCCGGCGTGCCCAGCGCCGTGGAATCGGCCATGGTCGGCATGCCCATCGCCGACATCGCCCAGCCGCTCGAAATCCAACGGCTGGTCCACTCCTTCGACCCGTGCATCGCCTGCGGCGTGCACCTCATCGACGCGCAGGGCAATCCCCTGGGTATGGTGAAAATCAGCTAAGACACCCGGCGCGACCGGGGATCCCTCCGGCCAACGGCGAGAGTCACCCGCCACAAGCAAACGGCGGCCGTCTCCCCAGGAGACGGCCGCCGTTGGAAAAACGCATGAACTGGTCTTCCTTCCTCTGCTCCTCCCTGACCGTCGCGAGCCTGCTCGGCCTTGGCGGCCCGGCCCTGGCCTCGACGAACAAGGATGTCTCCGTCACCTGCCGGAACATTCCGCTGCCCGAGTGCATCAAATCCGTCGAAGGCGCCTATTCCGTCTCGATCTTCCTCAACACGAAACTGGAAACCTCCAACATCTCCGTGGAGGTGCGGCACAAGGACGCCCTGCACGCGGTCATGTCCGTCCTGGACACCATGGACACGGCCAACTACGCCGTCCTGGCCGAAAACCAGGGCACCCGCTACCGGGTGACCGTTTTTAACCAAGGCGCGTCCAGCGTCTCTCTGCAGGCGTCCACGCCGCTCCCTGAGGAGCCCGAGGACCGGCATCGGCAAGACGGCAACACCGTCGGCTCCACCGACGAGAGCGCAGCCGCGCCCGAGGCTTCGGCCCAACCGGAGCCAGCCGCGGCGGCAGCCGCCGCGGACAAGGTCGAGGAAGGCTACGTACCGGCGGGGCAGGAAGGCCCGGAAACGGTCGAGGCGGCCCAGCCGGAAATGTCCATTGCCGCCTATCGGTCGCCCTCCGCCGGCCCGAGCGTCTCCCCCGCGCCCGAGGAGCCCCTGGCCCAGGCCAACCCGGAAAAACCGGCAACTGCAACGCCCCAGGCCGAGGCCACCGAGTCCCCGGATCACGGCGTACCGGACGCCACGCCCTCCTAGTATCGCGTCCCTCCAACAATACGATCGTATTTTTAGAAAAGACAATTATTCAAAATTGTTGTCCAGGAAATACGATTAAGCTCTTTTCGAGGACGCGACACGGGCGCGGCCTTTGCCCATTGCCCCCAGCGCGACCTCGGGTGCACTGGCCGCTCATCCCCTGCAAGACGCTTTGGCGCTCCCGCCCTCACGGGCTCCGAGAACGGCCTCGCGCACACTCAGCCCCATGCTGCCGCGGGTGGGGTGGTCCCTGGGGCTTCGGTAATCCTATCGATTGTTAACTTGACAACTTTCGACCGTACGAAGTCAGACGTGACATAATGCTGGTCAAAATCACTCTGATTATACGAGTGCAAAAGACCTGTCGTTGTATCTTGGAAAATCGAGGTACTGTCGACAAAACAAACGCCTGCCTCGCGACAAATCTCTCCTAATTTTGCATTAAAACAGAGAGCATACTTCGTACGACTGAGAATAGACGGTTGCAAAGCCAACAATTTTCCATAAATCGCCGCACACTGCCCTTCGGGCATTACGTCGGTGATTACACCCATAGTTCTACTTGCACAGTGTCGTCGACTAAAGATGCTTGGCAAATTGATACACCCCACCACAAGGTTTGTCATGTCCTTCAGTGTTTCAATATTCTTCTTGTAGACTTCAAGCAGCGACTCCATAAATACCCCCATGTCAGGGATGCGCTCTTTTTTGATAAATTTCTTGTAATAATATCCGAATTCAATATCGACCTGTCCAAACTTCAATAAGACATAATCAGGATTCTTGTTCGCGATATACCGTGTAATTTTCGGCAACAACTCAAGGGTAGAGTTGTTTTTCCCAAGCCCGCTGATGCTTGCCCCAGCTACTGAAAAAAACTGTGCTTTAAAACCTAACGATTCAAATTGACGTGGACAATAAAACGTCGGAAGCACATGAGAATCACCAAACAAAGCTATAAGTCTATAACGACTATTCAGTTTCCTGTTGAAAATTTGAGAATTTCCCTGACTTTCTTGGAGATACATCGCCCGGGCACCAAGGAGATTGGCATAGATATACAGATAATAATCCACACACCGCTCAAGCGGCAAAGCATACTTCATCAGATGCGAGTACAACCGTAATACCAGCATCGTAAAAAAAGGACACTCGATATGACCATTCCGCGCGACAAACATAGCATGGCATTTCAACATACTGGCAATAAACTGTCTATTATAACCAAATAGCGTCACGAATCTATCAATCAATACCCTCGCTTCGGAACAGCTCTTTTTTCTAAACAGGATATTTATCTGAGCAATATAGCCTGCAACCTGTTCAGGATGCACCTCATTGAGACGTTCATACCGACTATAGGCTTCATCAAGACATTGCTTTCGCAGGGCTGTAAATGCATAACGCATGTAAACATTCGTGTTGTCTGGAAATCTCTTTAAACAATACTCAAAAACCTTCTCTGCTGCAGCAAATAAGTTCTGCCTCAACAAAACATCACCCAGCCCGACATAACCTTCTACACTATCAGGGTGTAATGCTACCAACAATTCATATCTAGAGCGTGCCGATTCAAAGTCAACATTGCTCAATGCGACATGCGCATAACGTTCTTGCACGTGCATATTGCCTGGAAATTTATCCAGGCAACGCGCAAATACTTCCTCCGCTTCGTCAAAAAGAGACTGGTGCAACAGGACATTGCCCAACCCGATGTATCCGGATACATTTTCAGGATACGATTGCATGAGGCGGCGATACCGAATATAGGC
>JBKICS010000378.1:0-9517 GCA_046567015.1 Acidobacteriota bacterium
GGCCGCGGTCAAAACCCGCTTTTCCACCTCCGACGTCAACGAGCTCATCAGCCGCTCCATCGAGGCCAACATGTGGCAGGCCATAGCCGACATGTACGCCAAGAGCCCGCTGCTCAAGAAGATGGCCGCCGACGGCAAGATCAAGGTGGTCGGCGCGCTCTACGACATCGACGCGGGCGACGTGCACTGGTTCGGGGAGCATCCCTCCAACGCCGCGCTGCTCGGCAAATAGCCCCTGTTGCGTCATTGTGGGCGGCCTTTTCGGGGGCCGCCTTTTTTTTTGGACTTTCCTGGCCAAGCTGATAGGGCCTTGGCGTGCGCGTCGTCGTCAGCATCACATTCCTCGTGGTCTATGCCGCCATGATCCTCGGCCGGCTTCCCGGGCTGGCCCTGGATCGTACCGGCGCGGCCGTGCTCGGCGCCCTGGCCCTGGTTGCGGCGGGCTCCATGACCGTGGCCGACGCCTGGGCCGCCGCCGACGTGCCCACCCTGGCCTTGCTCTTCGGGCTCATGGTGGTCTCGGCCCAGTTGCGCCTGGGCGGCTTTTACACGGCCGTCAGCCGGGCGCTCATCGCCGCCGCCGCCAGCCCGGCCGCACTGCTCGCCCGGATCATGGCCGCTGCGGCCGTGCTCTCCGCCGTGCTGGCCAACGACATCGTCTGCCTGGCCATGACCCCGATCCTGGTCGAAGCCACCCTGGCCCGGGGGCTCAACCCCGCGCCCTATCTGATCGGCCTGGCCCTGTCGGCCAACATCGGCTCGGCCGCAACGCTCATCGGCAATCCCCAGAACATGCTTATCGGCCAAATGGCACGACTCTCCTTTGGCGGCTACATCCTGGATGTGTGGCCGTGCGTGGCCGCCAGCCTGGTCATCGCCTACGCCGGCGTGGTCTGGAGCTTCCGGGGCCGCTTCGCCGGACCGACGGTCCGCCTCGACGTGCCCGCGCCGCTCTTTTCCGCCTGGCAGTCGGGCAAGGGAATCCTGGCCCTGGCCGTCTGCATGGCCGCCTTTCTCTGGGGCGGAATATCCCGGGAAAACGTGGCCCTGGGCTGCGCCGCCGTCCTGCTTTTAAGCCGGCGCATGGCCTCACGGGAGACGCTCGCCCTGGTGGACTGGCAACTGCTGCTGCTTTTTCTCGGGCTTTTCGTGGTCAATCGGGAGGTCGCGGCCGTGGGCCTGCTTAACGACCTGTACCGGGGCCTCGCCTCCCTGGGCGTCGATCTCAGCCGGCCGGTAGAGCTTTTTTCCCTGACCGCCGTGCTCTCCAACATCGTGTCCAACGTGCCGGCGGTCATGCTGCTCCTGCCCGGCCACAACGACCCGGGCTCGGCCACGCTGCTGGCCGTGTCCAGCACTCTGGCCGGCAATTTGTTGTTGCCCGGCAGCATCGCCAACCTCATCGTGGCCGACCAGGCCGCGCTGTTGGGTGTGTCCCTGGGCTTTGCCCGGCATGCCAGGGTGGCCGTGCCGGTGACCCTGGCCACCTTGGCCGTCTCCGGCTGGTGGCTCATGCGCTAATCGGCAAGGAGGCGTCGCATGGAACTCGTTCGTCTGGCCCTGGGCTCCGGGCATTTCCGGGAGAAGGACACGGCCGTGGTCCTCTATGACCTCGACCGGCTCGAAGCCAATTTCGCGGCCCTTACCGCCGCATTTCCGGCAACGACCCGGCACTGCTTTGCCGTCAAGGCCTGTCCGCTGCCGCCGGTCTTGGCCTGTCTGGCCGGTCTTGGAGCCGGGGCCGAGGCCGCCTCGCTGCCGGAAGTCCATCTCGCCCTGGCCGCCGGATTCCCTGCCTCGCGCATCGTGTTCGACTCCCCGGCCAAGACCGTGGAGGAATTGCGCTATGCCCTGGAGCTGGGGCTATTCCTTAACGCCGACAATCTGGCCGAGCTGGCCCGCATCGCCGAGCTGGCCGCCGCCCTGGGCGTTTCGCCCCGGGCCGGGCTTCGTATCAATCCACAAGTGGGCCTTGGCCGTATCAAGGCCACCAGCGTTGCCGGGCGCTATTCCAAGTTCGGCGTGCCGATCAGCCAGGAAACCGCCGTACGGCGGGCCTTTGTCCGCTATCCCTGGCTTGTGGGTCTGCATGTCCATGTGGGTTCCCAGGGCTGTCCCCTGGAGCTGCTGGTGGCCGGCGTGGGGGCGGTCTTTGACCTGGCCGGGCGCATCGAGGCCGAGCTTGGAGCCGGGCGGCTGGCGGTCTTCGATCTGGGCGGCGGCCTGCCGGCTGCCTACCGCGACGGCGACGAGCCGCCGACCCCGGCCGGCTACTCGGCCGTCCTGGCTGCGCGCTGTCCCGGACTTTTCGACGGCCGGCTGGCCCTGGTGACGGAATTTGGCCGCATGCTGGTTTCCCCCTGCGCCGTGGCGGCCAGCCGGGTGGAATACGTCAAGCGCCAGCCCGGGCACCGCACCGCCGTGATCCATGTCGGGGCCGACCTGCTCGTGCGGGAGTGCTACAACCCCAAATCCTGGTCCCACCGCATCCGGCTCCTCGATGTCCGGGGGCAGGAAAAGACCGGCCGAACCGGGATTTGGCATCTGGCCGGGCCGTTGTGTTTTTCCGGGGATTTTCCCGTCAGGCAGGCCAGGATTGCCGCCGTGGAACCCGGGGACATCGTGGTCATCGAGAATGTGGGGGCCTACGCCCTGTCCATGTGGTCGCGTTACAACAGCCGGCAGATGCCGCGTGTGCTGGGGCGTCGCTGGGGAGCATGGACGGTGCTGCGGGAGCGGGAAGAGCCTCGGGATCTGGTGCGCTTCTGGCTTGGCGGCGAGGGGCCGGGCCTCGCCGGCGCGTGAAGCCAGGGCAGGGGACCGGCTGGCCGGGCAGGCCGCAACGGCCCTGACTTGGCAACCGACACGAGCGGGAGGGGCCTTAAACGGGTGCAGTGTCAAGAAGTGGACGTTTGGTGAGGAAATCCACTTCCTCCCGGGTGAGCAGGGAACTGCGGGGACGCCGTTTGTGCCCGCTTGTCTGGCGCAGGCCCAGGGCTTCCCGGGTCTTGGCCCGCAACTCATCCGGGGCCATGGGCAGCAGACAGACGCCGTTGAGGGTGCCGCTGCCCGCCGCCCGGTCAATCGTGTCCGGGCAGGGCGCATGCACCAGGGCGTAGATGGGCGTCTGGCTGCCGTTTAGGTCGCGGGTGTGGCGGATGGCGGACTCACAGTCGTCAGACAGGGCCAGGTAGGCCAGCCGGCAGGGACCGAAGCGCTCGACCAGACGCGAGGCCTCCTCGGCGTCGCGGGCGGCGAGCACCGAAAAATAGCCTGACAAGGCCCCGGTCAGGAACGCCAGTTCCATGGAATCCGGGCAGACAATGAGCACGCTGGCAGGCAGATCGAACCTCCTTGGGCCGCAGGGTGCAACGCCCTTGGGCCTGATGGCGGATGCTGAAAGTCCTGCCTATGATAAAGCAAAAAACGGGCCGTGTCAGCATTTCTTCGCACTGACGGCGCTACACGGCCGGGCGGCGGTAATTTCTGCCTGTCTAGCGGCAGTTGCCCTCGGCCTTGTAGCTTTTGAAAAAATCACAATCGCCCAGATCACAAGCTTTCTTGTAGTCGGTGCAGGCCCGCTCACGGTTACCGAGGCGTTCGTGGGCCAGGCCCCGGTTGGTGAAAAAGGCCGGATCGGTGGCTTTGGCGGTAATGGCCCGGTCGTAATCGCTCAGGGCATCCTTGGGCTTGCCCAAGTTGCTTAAGATGTTGCCCCGGTTGTTGCGCAGGTCCGGGTCGGCCGGATCAGCGGCGATGGCCTCATCGAGCATGGTCAGGGCGGTCTGGTTGTCGCCGCTGGCCTGGGCCTTGGCGGCCATGGCCGCCAGGGAGGCGGCGGCCTTGGGATCGCGTCCGGCGGATTGGACCGGGGCGGGGGCCATGGGCGTCGCGACCGGCTGGGACAGGGCCGGCTTGGGGGCCGGTTGCATGGCTGGTTGCGTGGTCGCGGGCGGGGGAGAGGCGACGGCCGGCGATTTCGCCTGAGGCGTCGTCGCGCCGCCCTTGGTGTTGAAAAGACCGCTCTTGGGCTCGGGATGCGGCTGGCGCACGGGATCGGGGATGGCGATGGTGTCCTCGACCCGCTTGGACGGCCCGGACCCGACCCCGGTCGTGGATTCGCGCAGCTGGTCCTGGCGCTGTTGTTCCTCGGTGCGCAGCGTGGAATCGACCGTACTCATTTTATCCAGGCGACGCTTGAGGATTTCCTCCTGGGTGAGGGCCTTGGCCGCTGTCGCGGCCAAGACGAGAACCAGTGCTGCCGTCAGGGAGACAAACCACCGCATGCCGATTCCTTTCGTAAGCCGGCCGCCGCGCTAGGGGCGGGCCGGGATGTTGATCACCTGCCCGTCGCGCAGGGTGTCGGGGGGCATGTCGCCGTTGGCCTTGGTGATGTCTTCCACCGTCACGCCGAATTTGTGGGCGACGCGCGAAAGGTTGTCGCCGCGCTGAATGGTATAGGTGGTGCCTTCGGCTTTTTTCCCATTGTCGGGCTTGGCCTTGGCGTCTTTGGCGTCCTTGTCCTTCTTGCCCTTTTCGGCCTTGGACTTGGCGGACGGCTCCGAGGTGGGCGCGGGGATCTCGATGACCTCCTCGCCCTTAAACGGCACGGCGATCTGCTTGCCGTCGCCCGGGCGCGCCGTCGGCTGGACCGTATTCGCCGCCGGCTTGGCCGAAGCGGCGTCGGTCTTGGTCCCGCCCTGCAAAAAAGCCACATATTCGGATTCGGACAGGGAGCCGTCGGCATCCTGATCCAACCGGGCGTAGAGGTCCGGCGTCATGTCCGGAAAGACGAACAGGAGTTCCTCGTAGGAAATCTTGCCGTTTTTGTCGTGATCGACATTGCGGAAGGAATCCTTGTCCCCTCCGGAACAGGCGCTGACCAAGACGCTAAGGCTCAAGGCAAACCAGGCGATAACTGACCGCATAGGCTCCTCGTTTCTGGCGTTGGAGAAGGCGGCGCAAACGCCGGCATTCGAAGCTGGCGCTTATCATGGGGGCAATCGCCAAGTCACGTGAAAAAAAAGTTGGGAAATAGCTGACATCCCGGGTCGACAGGCAATGATCTGCTTTGGTGCGTCTTGCCGCCGTCGACGCTCGGGGGTAGGAGGCCGGGATGGTCGCTGCCAAGAAACGACACATTGCATCGCATCGCGCGACGTTTACCGGGAGGCTGTGATGGATCTTTCGACGTTACGGAAAATCGCCAAGGAAGAACTGAAAGGCTATTGCCGGGTGTGCCCGGTCTGCGACGGCCGGGCCTGCGCCGGCGAGGCTCCGGGCATGGGCGGCACGGGCACCGGCTCGGCCTTCGGCGTCAACCTGGCGGCCCTGGGCGCCTATCGCCTCAACATGCGCACCCTGCACGACGTCAAGGCCGCCGACACCGGCCTGACGCTGTTTGGCCGGACCCTGTCCATGCCGATCCTGGCCGCGCCCATGACCGGGGTGGCCTACAACATGGGCGGCCGGTTGAGCGAATCGGAATTCATTGCCCGCATCATCGACGGCGCGGCCGCCGCCGGCACCTTGGGCTGCTGCGGCGACGGAGCCGATCCGGCCATGTTCGACAGCGGCCTGGCCGCCATCGCCGCCCGGGAGGGCCTGGGCATCCCGTTTATCAAGCCTCGCGGCCAGGAGGCCGTCATGGGCATGCTGAAGCGGACCGCTGCCAGCGGAGTCGCGGCCGTGGGCATGGACGTGGACGGGGCCGGCCTGGCCGTCATGGCGCTCAAGGGCCAGCCGGTTTCGCCCAAAACGCCCGCCGAGCTGGCGGCCTGCGTCACGGCCGCCGGACTGCCGTTTATCGTCAAGGGCATCATGACCCCGGACGAGGCCGAAACCGCCTTTGCCGCCGGAGCGGCGGCCATTGTGGTGTCCAACCACGGCGGCCGGGTGCTCGACCACACCCCTGGCGCGGCCGAGGTGTTGCCGGCCATTGCCCGGGCGGTCAAGGGCAAGGGCGTCATACTGGTCGACGGCGGAATCCGCTCCGGGGCCGACGTGCTCAAGTGCCTGGCCCTTGGCGCCGACGCCGTGTTGATCGGCCGGCCGCTGGTGGTGGGCGCGTTCGGCGGCGGGGCCGAGGGCGTGGCCTTTCTGCTGGAAAAGCTGCGGGCGGAGCTTGTCGCGGCCATGTTGCTTACTGGAACGTCGACGGTACGCGATGTTTCGCCGGACATCCTGTCGCCGCGCCCCGCCTTCTAGGACACCGTCTTTTTCGCGTCCGGTTCGGCAACACTGTAATGCGCCCTGTCCGTCGGCCTCCAAGGCGCCGGCGGGCAGGGCGTTTGTCGGGATTGCCGCACGTTCTTTGAGTATGCTAGGATTGGTCTGGAAGTGTCCGGTCGGGCAGTAAATGGGACAGGATGTTGTCGTTCCATTCTTGTACGGCATAATGTCCCCCATCTTTTCCATGGAGTCGGCATGGGTTTGCGGTATTTCACTTTTCGCATAGCGAGCTTGACCATCGCGACCACTCTTGTTGGCCTCTATCTTGTCTCCAGATTCTTTTTCCTTTCCAATTTTGTCGAAATGGAACGCAATCTGGTGGCCAGTGACGTCCAGCGCGCCCAGAATGCCCTGGAAACGAGCTGCGACCGCATCGGCCTGTTGGCCACGGACTGGGCCACCTGGGACGAGGCCTACAAATACATGGCCGAGGGCGGCCAGGAATTCATCGATTCCAATCTGACCAAGGAAACCTTCGCCAAGCAGCACCTGGCCGTCATCGGCCTGTTCGATCTGTCCGGCCGTCTGGTCGCCGGCCGCTTCTACGACGCCCAAACCCGGGAATTCGTCCCCATTCCGCCGGAAGTGCTGGCCCTTCTGGCCCCGAAGACTGGTCTTCTGGCCGACGCCGGAACTTCCGAGGGGCGTCAGGGCGTGGCCATGGTCGGGGGGCGGCCCATGCTCACGGCCATTTTTCCCGTACTGACCAGCGAACACGAGGGGCCGGCCCGTGGAACGTTGCTCATGGCCAGCTGGCTGGACGCCAAAACTGTTGAGGATCTGGCCGCGGCCACGGTCCTCGACATGCGCATGCTTCCCCTGAACACCCCCGGCCTGCCCGATCCGGCCACGGCCGAAGCCGTTTCGGTCCTGCCGGCGGCCGAGAACGCCCGGACCCGGATCGGCCTGGGGCTGGTGCGCGACCTGTTCGGCCAGCCAGCCCTGTGGCTGGAGGTGACTGCGGAGCGGGATTTTTTCAACCAGGGCCTGGGGCTCATCCATTCGAGCATGGGGCTTTTGGCTCTGGCCGGGGTGGTCCTTTTGCTGGTGCTGCTGGCCTTTCTGGAACGCCGCCTCCTGCGCCGCCTCCAGATCATAAGCGCCCTGGCCGGCCGCATCGCCAAGGGGGAAACCTCCCTGCGCCTGCATCTGCCCGGGACGGACGAACTCTCCGGCTTGGCCCTGGACCTCAACACCATGCTCGACCGGCTGGAGGCGGCCAAGCGCTCCCTGGCCGCCTCGGAAAATCGCTATCGCACGCTGTTTCTGGGCATCGGTTCGGCCACCATCGTGGTCGGCCCGGATGGCGCCATCGAACTGGCCAACCCGGCCTTCACCCGGCTGGTCGGACTGCCCCGGGAGGAACTGGAGGGCCGGCGGCGCTGGACGGACTTCTGCCCGGAACTGGCCGCGCCCAGCGACGGCGCATTGCCGCTCGTCATTCAGGACGAGAGCGCGGCCATTGCCACGGTGCTCCGGCGCGGCGACGGCGAGAGCCGCCATGTCCTTTTGACCATGGCCCGTCTCGAGGGCGGCCCGGCGGCCATCGTGTCCCTGGTGGACAACACGGCGGCCAAGCTGGCCGAACAGGAACTGGCCAGCATCTCCCGCAATCTCGAGGCCCTCGTGTCCGCCCGCACCGAGGAAGCCAAGGCCAAGACCCTGGAGCTTGAGGCCGTCAACGAGCGCTTGCGGGAACTCGATCGGATCAAGTCCTCTTTTCTGTCCTCGGTCTCCCACGAACTGCGCACGCCGCTGACGTCCATTCGCGGCTTTGCCAGCATCATCGAGCGCGATCTGCAGCGGCTGGTGGAAACCTCCGTCGCCCGAGACCTGGACGAGAACCCCCGTATACGGCGCATCCGCACCAATTTGCGCATCATCAACGAGGAGAACAGACGGCTGACCGGGCTGATCAACGACTTCCTGGATTTGTCCAAAATCGAATCCGGCAAGATGGAGTGGCGCGACAACGCCGTGGATGCCCGGGATTTGGCCGAACGGGCCGAGCGCGCCACGGCCTCCCTTTTCGACGATGGAGCCGTGCGCCTGATCGTGGAAGTCGATTCGGACACCCCACGGCTTTTCGCCGATGGCGACCGCCTGCTACAGGTGTGCATCAATCTGTTGGCCAACGCCCGCAAATTCACTGACAACGGACAAGTCAGACTGGTCATCGGCCTGGACGCCGACGGCGATTGGAGCCTGCGGGTCGAGGACACGGGCCATGGCATCGCCCCTGGCGACCTGGACCGGATATTCGACAACTTCACCCAGGCCGCGGCAGGCAATCAGACCGGCAGCATCGGCGGCACGGGGCTTGGGCTCAGCATCTGTCGCACCATTGTAGCCCATTACGGTGGCCGGATCTGGGCGGAATCGAACCTGGGCCAGGGCAGCGTCCTGACCATCAAGCTCCCCCGCAAACGACTTTTCGTCGATCCCCCGGTCGCGACCAAGACGTCGTCCTAGCCGCTGTCGATCGTTGGCTGGCTTACAGGCTCTTCCAAATGGATGGCGACCCTGTCCTTCCAGGCAATTCCAAAAAAGAAGGCGCGCGGCCGTCCGTCGTCGGCTCGCGCGCCCGAAAGCGGTGGCTGGCTGCCCCGAAAGCTATTCCAGGCCGACGGTGTCCCCTTCCTTCCAGGCAATTTCGATGGAGAGTTTTTTCTTGTTCTTGCCCGGTTTGGATTTCTCCTTGAAGCTGATTTCCAGTTTGGCGACCAGCGGGAGATCAACGCACACCGGGCCGTTTTCGCCGGCGGCAGGGAGTTTGCGCTGCTTGAGGCCGTCCACGATTTTTTCCAGCACCACGGCGGCATCGTAGGTCAGCATTTTTTCATCACAGTGAAACAGGTCGGATTTTTCGCCCATGGCTTGCTCCTTTGGTACAAGGTGGTCCAAAACGGATCAAATATGACCATAGCGCGTTCACCGGTCGTTGTCATGACGTCCGGGCGAAAAAACAGTCGCGGTCGAGCGACGAGCGGGATGCGGCCGCGACCCGGGCTGGCGGGCGGGCCTCGGGTACGGCACGGGCAGCCGCGAGAAGCGGATCCGGCACGGGCAAGGCTCGCGCTCCCGGCTCAGGCCTTGGGTGCGCCAAGGGAAGCGGACGAAGCGGCCCGAATGCAGCGCGAGTTGTCGTCGGCCAGGGCGGCCGGCTGGAAATCGTAGTGACCCGGCCCCTGGATGAGCAGCAACCGGCAGGGGATGGTCCCGATGTTGACCACGCTATGCACGCGACCCGGGGGCACCACGGCCCGGTCCCCGACGGTCAGCCGCA
>JBKICS010000379.1:0-4630 GCA_046567015.1 Acidobacteriota bacterium
CTTCTCCCATTGCAGGGGTCCGGGGGGATCATCCCCCCGGACCCCGGAGGCATTTTTTCTTCTGTCTTTTCCTCTTTCGAGGACGCGCCCCTAGCCAGGCAGGGCGACGACCGATTCCCGGCGCAGGCCCTCGATCAGCGCGGTCAGCTGGGCCGCCGACTGGGACAGCTCCTCCAGTTCGGCCTCGGCCTCGGCCATGCCTTGGGCCGTTTCGTCGGCAATGCCGCTGATGTCGGCCAGGGCCCGGTTGATCTCCTCGGAGGCCATGGCCTGCTGCTGCGAGGCGGTGGCGATGGAGCGCATTTCATCGGTGGTGGTCTCGGCCATGGTCACGATATTGCGCAGGGATTGCCCGGCCTTGCCGGCCAGCGCCGTGGTGTCGGCCACGGCCGAAACCGCCGTTTCCATGCTGCCGATGCTTTCCCGCACGCCGCCGTCGATGGCCGAGACCACGGCGCTCACTTCGCTGGTGGCGGCCATGGTCTTCTCGGCGAGCTTTCGCACCTCGTCGGCCACGACCGCGAAGCCGCGTCCGGCCTCGCCGGCCCGGGCCGCCTCGATGGCGGCATTTAAGGCCAGCAGGTTGGTCTGATCGGCGATGTCGGAAATGACGCCGAGAATGTTGGCGATGCCCTTGGCCCGCTCGCCCAGGGCGTTCAGGCTGGTTTTGAGGCCCTCGGAAAGCTGGCGCACCCGGTCGATGGACCGGGCCACCTCGTCGGTGGCGGCCAGGCCTTCCTGAGCCCCTTCCTGGGCGGCCCGGGCGCTTGACGAGGCGCGCTCGGCGTTGTGGGCGACTTCGGCCACGGTGGCGTTCATCTCCTCCATGGCCGTGGCGGTTTCGGTGGTGCGGGCATGCTGCTGGGAACTGCCCTGGTTGACTTGGTTTACCCGCTCCGTCAGCGCGCTGCCGGCCCAGGCCACGGCCCCGGCCAGGGCTTCCAGGCGGTCGGCCGCCTCGGCCATGCCGGCGAGCCGGGCCTGTTCGGCCTGGCGCGTGGCCTCCTCGGCCCGGCGGCGCAAGCCCTCGGCCTCCTCGGTCTTGGCCTCGGCCGCCGCTTTCTGGGCCGCGATGTCGGCAAAGGACTGGCGCAGCGTCTCGGACATGGCCGCCATGTCCGCCATCACCCCGTGCTCGCAGCCGATGGCCGCGCAGTCCTTTTGCACCTGCTCGAAGCGTCCGCCCGCCACGTCCCGGGCCACGGTCGCCACCTGCCAGGGTTCGGCCCCGAGCTGGCGCCGGATGCTCCGGGAAACCAGCCAGGCCGAAACGAGGCCGATGCCAAGGGACAGGGCCACCAGCAAGTATTGCAGGCGCAGGTTGGCGCTTAAGGACTCAACCACGGCCGTTACCTGGGCATCGGTTTCCTTGAACTGGGCCGTTTTGAGCGGTTCGATGCCGGCCGCCAGGGCTTCGCTTCGGGCGTCGAAATCCGCCATGGCCGCGTTGCCCGCCTCGCGCCCGGATTTCACGTAGAGCCCGGCCATGCGCTTGCCGGCTTCATACATGGCCTCGAACTCCCGGGCCACGGCAGCAACCTGCGTCTGCAGGGCCGTATTGTCGCTTTGGGCGGCCATTTTCCGAAATTTGGCCACGCCGGCGCGAAACTCCCCGGCCTCCTTTTCCGCTTCGCCAAAACCGTCCTCATTGCCCGTGGCCGCGATATCCGTGAAAAATTGCTGCACGTTGACAGTTATGAATTGCATCTGGGCCGCTTCGTCGGCCAGGGGCAGGTTCCGGGAGCGGATCGTTTGGGCTCGGTCCTTTACGGCGTCCAGGGAAAAGGTCATGACAAGTGCCCCGAGGGCCATGGCCGCGAGTACGAGGCCAAAGCCGAGGCCAAGGCGCGCCGAAATGGATAGCTTCATGAAAACCGCCTTTGTCTGTTTGAGGTTGCGGCAAAACGGCCCGCTGTAGCCAGACAAGAAGAATGTATTTGAATATGGCAAGGAGCGTATCAGGGCAAGAGGAGGTTTCTGTTACGATTATGCCGAGAAACATGTCATCAAACGACCGTGGCGGGCGGATTCTCGATCTCCTTGTGCCGACGTTCGACGCGCCGGTGCATGTAACGGCCCGCATCGCCGGAGGCCGGGCGCCGGCCGTGGTGCTGTTGCACGGCCTGGGCGATTCCCGGCTGGCCTTCGAGGACGCCTTTGTCACCCGCTATCTGGCCGAAGCCAGCCTCATCGTCCCGGACATGGCCGGCCACGGCGGCAGCCCTGCCGCCCTGGACTATTCCATGGAAGCGGCCACTAGGCGCGTGCGCGACGTGCTTGCCCATCTTGGCGAGCACCATGGCCTTCGCCCGAGTCGCCTCTATCTGGTGGGGCATTCCGTGGGCGGCATCCCGGCCATCTTCTTTTGCCGCGACGCCGCGCCGGGCGAGGTGGCCGGACTGGTGTTGGCCGAGGCCTCGGTGACGCGCTTCGGGGCGTTCATTTCCTCCCATGCCGAGGCGGCCCGGCTGTCGGGCCGGTTTGGCGAGTGGTACGGCGAATTCCGGGAGCAGACCATTTTCCGGGATTATCTCGGTCGGTTCCCGTTTTGTCGCCACTACTACGCCTCGCTGCGTTTCTGCCGCGAGGAGGCGTTCCTGCAGACCGTGCTGGCCGTGCGCCGCACGGCCAGACGTCTGCCCGGCAAATGGAGCCATGCCGCCGGGGCGGCCCTGGCCGAGCTCACCATCCCCACTCTCTACGCCTGTGGCCGGGACGCGGCCCCGGAAACCCTGGCGTTTTTGGGCGAGCACGGCATCCCGACCCGCCCCTTTCCCACGGAGTGCCATTTTCTCATGCAGGCCATGCCCGGCGGATTCTACAGCCTGCTTGGCGAATTCTGCGGATCGTGACACACTGCGGGCGCATGGCCCTGGCCGGCGCGCCTGCCGGCGGCGAAACGATTCCACGCGGGCCGGTCCGGTCCCGAGGGCCTGGCCCAAAGGAGAGCCCATGGACGCCTTCCGTTTTGTCCTGACGTCAGAAGAAAAAGTCTATCTCAAGGAGCTGGCCCGGCTGGCCATCGCCGCCCGGCTGGCCGGACGCGAGTTCGTCCTGCCGGACCCGCCGACCGAGGTGCTGCGCCGCCCGTTCGGGGCCTTTGTCACGCTGACGCACAATGGTCGGCTGCGAGGCTGCATCGGTCACATCATCGGCGACTGCCCCTTGTTTCAGACCATTGCCGCCATGGCCGAGGCGGCGGCCTTTGGCGATCCGCGTTTCCCGCCGTTGTCGTGCCAGGAATTCGCCGACGTGTCGCTCGAGATTTCCATTCTAAGCCCCCTGACCCCCTGCCCGGACCCGGAACTGGTGTCGGTTGGCCGCCATGGCCTGCTGCTGCGACGTGGCGGGTGCTCCGGGCTGCTGCTGCCGCAAGTGCCGGTGGAGTGGGGCTGGGACCGGGAGACGTTTCTGGACCAGACTTGCTGCAAGGCCGGCCTGGAGCCGGGCTGCTGGAAGCTCCCGGGCACGGAGCTGTACTGGTTCGAGGCCGAGGTGTTCTAACGCCGCGCCCTCGAAAAGAGACCGTGCGCCTTTTCCGGGCAACACCTTGTGTCCGTTTTTTCTCAAGAATACCCTCGTATTTTTGAGGGACGCCGCACTGGCCCGGCCGGGACCGCCAACGCGTCCGGCTCCGGTCGCCGTCCGCCCGTCGTCGGCGATGCCGGCCAGGGCGCGCTCCCGGGCCTGGGCCGGTCGACGGGGGTTCCGACCGGTCCTTTCGCTCCGGGTTGCCCCGCTGCAATACCTTGCATTTGCACGCGTTATCCACAAAGCCGCTGACGTGCCTTGCAGGGACGCGGCCCGGCCTGCTCCGGTCCTCCAATTCTTGAAAGATGAGCATTTTTCCTGCCGGATAATTCCTATTTTTTGGGAATACTCCGGTAGCATTTGAGGATGGATTTGGTTTCATGCCGGAATACTGGATCTATTTCGATCCTCCCCGTTGGCACGAAACTGGCTTTAGAGGGAGACAGGTGTGGGAATGCCGCCAGGGGCGGCCAACGCTGGGGGAAAACGTTATGAAACGCCTGCTGTATGTCGCTGCCATCGCTTTCTTGGGAGCCAGTCTTTATGTAGCCGATCCGCCGACGCTGCCGGCCAAGGAGGCGCAATCGTCCCGGGAGATGACCCTGGCTTCGGCCGAGGCCCAGAGCATGGTGGCCCGGCTGGCCGAGGCGAGCCTGGCCATGCGCCGCCCGGAGGTTTCCCAGGCTTTGGACTATTCCGGACCGCGTCCCGAGACGCTGTTCGGTCGCAAATAGATTGGCACGGCCAAGCCGCGGCGGATGGTGTGCCGCAGCCGTGGGGGGGCGCTTCGGCGTCCCCTTTTTTTGTCAGGCGCGTCGGCCCGGAGCGGCGTTGCAGGCCAGGGAGGGGCAAAAGCGCAGGGCCGCCTCGGTGAGGCGGGCCTCGGAACCGATTCCGGCGTGGAGCGCCAGTGGTGGCTCCAGGATCAGGCCCGGACCGCCGTTTTTGCGGGCGAGGATGAGCATCTGCCGGGCCGGGGCGTCGGCGCGCGGGGCCACGGGCAGCAGGCGCTTGATCTCCAGGCGGCGTTCGGCCAGGGCGGCCGCCACATGGGTCAGCCGCTCGGCCAGATGGATGCAGGCAAAAAAACCCTTGTTGA
>JBKICS010000380.1:0-4431 GCA_046567015.1 Acidobacteriota bacterium
AGCCCCGGTTCGCACTTGACCGATTCGATCTTGCCGAGATCAAGCGAGAAACTGCCAAGCAACGCGTCGTCGCACAATAAGCGCTTGTCGGTCAGGCCCACGCGCAGGGTGAAAAAGGAAAACAGGCGCACCAGGGCCAGAAGCGTCAGCAGGATAAAGAACACGTAGCGGAAAAGCTTGACCCCGACGGATACGATCGTCGGCACAAACCGCTCCAGTTCTTCCGGTACCTTGAACTGCACGAGCTTTTGCAAGCTCGGCTCGCTCGACCAGACCACCAGGGCCAGGACAAAAAGCACGACCGCCTTGGCCAGCACCACCCAGTGCTTGCCCGTCCGGTACCGGATATCCTCGCCTTCAAAAATAAGGCCCTTCAGGCTCATGGCATCCCCACTCCCAAGCGGCTTGCGTCTGTCGCGGCCCAGCCGGGCGCAAAACGGCGACGATCCATGGGCTTATCCGAAAAAAGCGGCCAAGGCAAAGCCTTCCTGACACTGCCCCCCTGGCCGGGCGTCCCTAGCGCCAAAGCGCCAGGGCCCAGGCCGCGACGAGGACGGCCAGGGCCAATGCGCCCCAGGCCGACTGGGCCTTGGACCCTGGCCGGCCCCGGCGCGCAACCCAGAAACCGGCGGCAAGCCCCAGGGCCGCGCCCGAGGCAAAGCCGAACAGATGCCCGGCCAGATCGATGGCTTGGCCGTCCTCGCCTCCGGCCCCGAGCATGGCCAAAAGCATGAGCGCCGCCCCGGCCGGGGCCGAGCGGCGCAGGGTGAGCGGCGGCCAACGGCTGGCCAGGCGCGCCCCGCCAAGGGCCCCCAGCGCCCCGAAGACGGCGGTGGAAGCTCCGAGAAAATGCATGCCCGGCCCCTGGATGAGCGCCTTGAGCACGTTGCCGCCCACCCCGGCGGCCAAGGCCAGGGCGAACCCCAGGCCCACTCCGGTCTCGCGGCACAGAAGCGACAGGAACAGCGCCCCGCTGACGGCATTGCCGAGCAGGTGGGCCGGATCGGCGTGCAGGCACAAGGCCGTGGCCGCCCGCTGCCATTGCCCGGCCAGCATGAGGGCTGAATCCCCGGCCCCCAGGCTCTTCCAGGCGATACGCCGGCCAAGGACGACGGTCTCGCCCAGCATGAAGCCCCAGGCCGCGGTGAGCAGGCCCATCCAGGCCAGCACCGTGGGCCAGACCGGGGGCCGGACCGGTTCGGCCTCGGGATCGTACAGGACCACGGCTTCCCGTTCGGCCGCATAGCCGGCCAGTTCGGCCAAGGCTTCCTCGGCCCGCCGGCGCGGCACATAGAGCCGATAGCCGCCGTCCTGCCGGCGGATGGCATGGGGGATGGCCCGGGAGGCCAGGATCATTTCCCATTCCCGGGCGCGGATGGCCGTGGCCGGGCCGAGCTTGCCCGTGGCGGCCTCGGTGATGTCGCGCTGGCCGGGGCGCGGCCACAGGGAAGGCCTGGCCGGCGGCGGCACGGTCCTGCGCGGGGCGACGGCAGGCCGTTCGCTCGGCGCTCCGGCATCGTCCCTGGGATCGACGGGTTCGAGATTCGGGGGGGTGTCCGGCATAAGTCCCCTCCTCTACGCCGGATGACGGCCGGGAGGCAACGCCGATCAAAGGCCCTTGCGGCCGCCTCGCCGGGTCTGCTAAACGGCGAGGCATGAACCAAGAACGCAAGCCCATCTATTCCGTCTTTTTGCTGATCATCCTGGCCGGGGCGCTGATCCTGGCTTGCATCGTACTGCGCCCCTTCGTCAACATCCTGATCATCGGCGTGGTGATGGCGGCGCTTTTCCAGCCCGTGCACCGCCGGGTCGTGCTCCTGTGCGGCGGCAACCGGCCGACCTTGGCCGCCCTTTTGACCACCGGGCTCATCTTCACCTGCATCATCATCCCGATCTTTTTCTTCCTGGGTTCCCTGCTGGCCCAGGGAGTGCAATCGGTCAACGCCTTGCAGGTGAAACTGGCCGCCACCGACTTCAACAAGCTCTTCGGCCACGAAGCCCTGGCCCCCTACCTCGAGTGGCTGCAAGAGCACCTGCCCGTCCTGGACATCAAGAAACTGGCCCTGCAGGCCGACCTCATCGATATTTCCAAGACCGCCGGCCAAATGCTCCTGGACAGCGGCTCCAGGATCATCGGAAACGTGTTCCTGCTGACCATGAATTTTCTGATTCTGATGTTCGTGCTGTTCTTTCTCATCCGCGACGGGCACGACATGCTGGCTCAATTGCGCTATCTCGTGCCTCTGACCACGGACCAGGAGAACCGGATCATCCGCCAGCTCGACGACGTGTCCAAGTCGGTGATCCTCGGCGCCTTCGTCATCGCCCTGGCCCAGGGGCTGGCCGGCGGCATCGGGCTTTTCATTGTCGGCATCCAGCCCTTTTTCTGGGGCTGCATGATGGGCTTTGCCTCGCTCATTCCGGTGGTCGGCACGGCGATCATCTGGCTGCCCGTGTCCGTCTATCTGATGCTGACCGGCCAGTGGCAATGGGGAGTGTTCATGATGATCTGGGGCGCGGTGGTGATCTCCAGCATCGATTCGTTCATCCGGCCGCTGCTCATGCAAAATCGCTCCAACATGTCCACCTTCTGGGTGTTTCTCTCCATCATCGGCGGCATCAAGTTCTTCGGGGCGCTCGGCATCCTCTACGGCCCGCTGGTGCTGGGCTTCGCCATGGTGATGCTGACGCTGTACGCCGAGGACTACCGGCACGTGCTGGAGGAGCGCAATCTCGTGGTTCCCGCCGGACCGAGCCCGCTGCCGTCCCAGGAAAAGGCCGCCCCGAACGTCGGCGACAAGTAGCGACCGGGCGCTTTTTTCGGTCAGCCGCAGAGGCCAACAAAAAAGCCCCCGGGAACCGGGGGCTTTTTCGTGCCGGCGCCAAGCCGGGGCCAGGAGGACTGCGCGGTCAAACCCTCACGGGAGTCGCACGCCGCCGGGACAACCGGCGGCCGTGCCGTGGCCGCACCGGCTGGGCCGGTCAGGCGGCCTCGGGGGACCGCCCGACCGGCGTTAGACAGGACACTTGACTTCCTTGGTCGAGCCCGGCCCGGCCAGGGGGCGAAAACACTTCTTGCCGGCGCCGCAGATGGGGCATTTCCAGCCCTCGGGCAGATCCTCGAAGGACGTGCCGGCCGGGATCTTGCCCTTGCGGTCGCCCCGGTCGGGATCGTAAATGTACCCGCAATTGGTGGTCTGACACTGCCACATGTTTTCCGGCGCGGACATTTTCGCTCCTTGGCTGAGAGGTACGGCGAAGCGACCCCAAAGGGTCTAGTCGACCTTGAAAAACACCTTGGCCAGGGCCTGGCACACCGGGCACTTCTCGGGCGCGGCGTCGGCGATGGTGTAGCCGCACACCGAACAGACGTACCAGTCCTTGGCCGCATAGCCGGCCGGGTTCGCTGCCGCCTGGGCGTAGAGGTTGGCGTGGAGTTCTTCCACGGCATTGGCGAAGGTAAAGCCGCGCTCGGCCGCCTTGTCGCCCTCGGCCTTGGCTTCCTCGATCATGACCGGGTACATGCTCTTGAACTCGTGGGTTTCGCCGGCGATGGCGTCCTGCAGATTCTGGGCGGTGGTCCCGACGCCCTTCATGTTGCGCAGATGGGTGTGGGCGTGGACGGTTTCGGCGGCGGCGGCGGCCCTAAACAGCTTGGCCACGCCGAGCATGCCTTCCTTCTCGGCCTGGGCGGCGAATGCGAGATATTTGCGGTTGGCCTGGGACTCGCCGGCAAAAGCAGCGTGCAGGTTTTCCATCGTCTTGGTCATTGTCGTGCTCCTTGCATCCATTCGGTTAATTGTTGTCGTCTCGGCCAAGGCAGGCCCGACAGATGCCGCGCACCAGCACCTGGGCGTCGCGAACGCTTCCCCAGGCCGCGACTGTCGGCGGCAGATCGGTCAGCCCGGCCCCGGGCATGCAGAAATCGTCAATAGCCCCACAGCGCAAGCACACCAGATGGTGATGCGCCGTCACGTCCCCATCGAAACGCCCTTCGTCGCCGCCAGCCGGCACCCGCGTCACCAGCCCGCGCGCTTCCAGGGCGGCCAGGGTCCGGTAGACCGTGTCCAGGGAAATGGCCGGAGCCGCTTCCCGCACCCGCCGCCAGACCATCTCGGCCGAGGGATGATCCTTGGCCGCTACCATTGCCCTGTAAACCAGATAGCGTTGGTTGGTAAACTTCAGTCCGCTTTGGGCGAACAATTCTTTCAGGGCGCTCACCGTCATAAGCATCATTCCTATTTGCTGTTAATTCCTATTTAGAGAACAGCCCCCGGCCCGTCAACACTTTTTTTGCACTTCGTTACATCCACCACAATCGGCCGGCCCGCCACAGCCCGGCCAGGGGCATGGGACGGCCGCGACCAAGCTTCTTGGCCAGATAGAGAAAGAGATAGGCCGCGGCCATGGCGTCATGGCGGGCGTCATGGG
>JBKICS010000381.1:0-9521 GCA_046567015.1 Acidobacteriota bacterium
CTGTGGATGAACGTCCTCGGCGGTACGGCCTTCCTGTTCGGCATCATCCTGCTGCAGAAGGTGGCCGGCACCCTGTCGCTGCAGGAAATCCTGGCGCGCGGCCCCGAATTCGCCGTGGCCGGCGGCGCCATCCTGGTGCCCATGTTCCTGCTGGTCTTCGCCGGCATGACCAAGGCCGCCCAGGCCCCGTTCCAGAGCTGGCTGACCGGCGCCATGGTCGCGCCCACCCCGGTCTCGGCCCTGCTCCACTCGTCCACCATGGTCAAGGCCGGCGTCTACATCATCGTGCGCCTGGCCCCGGTCTACGCCGGAACCTACTTCAGCAACTTCGTGGCCCTTTTTGGGGCCTTCGTGTTTCTGGCCACCGCCTGTCTGGCCGCCGGACAGTCCAACGGCAAGAAAATCCTGGCCTATTCCACCATCTCCAACCTGGCGCTGATCATCGCCTGCGCCGGCATCAACACCCCGGCGGCCATCACGGCGGCCATCCTGCTCATCCTCTTCCACGCCATCTCCAAGGCGCTCCTGTTCCTGTGCGTGGGAGCCATCGAGCAGAAGATCGGTTCCCGCGACATCGAGGACATGCGCGGCCTGTTCGCGGTCATGCCCCGCACGGCGCTGGTGGCCATCATCGGCATCATGACCATGATGCTGCCGCCCTTTGGCATGCTCATGGCCAAGTGGATGGCCATCGAGTCCGCCCACGGGCAGTTCCTGCTCATGATCATGCTGGCCCTGGGTTCGGGCGTCACGGTGCTGTTCTGGTGCCGCTGGGCCGGGCTCATGCTGGCCACCCCGACCCCCAAGGGCAAGCCCGAGTCCCAGGACGGCACCGTGCGCGCGCCGCTGTACATCCTGGCCGGCCTGGCCCTGGTGGTCAGCTTCTTCTCGCCGGTGGTCTACAACAGCCTGGTCGCCCCGGTGGTGGCCATGTACTACAAGGTCGCGCCGTACACGCTTCCTTACGGCAACTTCGATTCCAAGATCGGCGTCTTCCTGGTCTACCCGCTGTTCATCCTGCTTGGCCTTGGCCTGTATTACGCCCTGCGGCAGGCCCGCAAGGTGACCGCCGCCCAGTGCTCCCAGCCCTATATGTGCGGCGAGCAACAGACGGTTGACGGCAAGCCCGGCTTCCTCGGTCCCCTGGGGCAGCATGTGGCCGCCGTCTCCGGCAACTACTATCTGGAGCAGTTCTTCGGCGAGACCATGCTCTCAAAATGGATCAACGTCATCGCGCTCGCCGTGCTGGTGATCATGCTTTTCGGAGGCGCCCTGTGATTACCAAAATCATACTCGCCATCTTGGCACTGGTTGCGGCCCCCCTCCTCGGGGCGCTGATCACCGGCGTGGACCGCCGCATCACCGCCTGGCTGCAGTCCCGCTACGGTCCGCCGATCCTCCAGCCCATCTACGATGTGCTCAAGCTCCTCGGCAAGGAGCCCATGGTCACCAACACCTGGCAGGCTATCTGCGCCTACGTCTACATCGTCGGCGCGGCCCTGTCCGTGGTGCTGCTCTTTACCGGTTCCGACCTGCTGCTGATCTTCTTCGTGCTGACGGTCGGCGCGGTCTTCCTGGTCATGGGCGCCCTGGCCTCGCCTTCGCCCTACAGCCAGATCGGCGGCCAGCGCGAGCTGCTGCAGATGCTGGCCTACGAACCGCTTCTCATCCTGGTCTTTGCCGCCATCGCCATGGTGACCGGCAGCTTCAAGGTCAGCGCGGCCTTTGAAGTGACGCGGCCGCTGCTCTATGATCTGCCGCTGATGTACATCGTCCTGGGCTATGCGCTGACCATCAAGCTGCGCAAATCCCCGTTCGACATCTCGGCCAGCGCCCATGCCCACCAGGAACTGGTGCGCGGCGTCTACACCGAGTACTCCGGTCCGTTCCTGGCCATGATCGAAATCGCCCACTGGTACGAGGTCATCCTCGTGCTTGGCATCTGCGCTCTCTTCTGGTCGACCAGCGTCGTCGGCATGATCGTGCTCGTGGCGGTGACCTACCTGGCTGAAATCATCGTGGACAACGTCACGGCGCGCCTGACCTGGCGCTTCATGCTCAAGTCCGCCGTCGGCATGGGTCTGGTCCTCACCATCGTCAACATGCTTTGGGTCTCGGCCCAATAACGCGCGACACGCCAAAAAAGAGAGCACGCCATGTTAGGCAAACTGATCAATCAGGGACGCATCAAATCCCCGTGGGTGGTCCACTTCGATTGCGGCAGCTGCAACGGCTGCGACATCGAGGTGCTGGCCTGCCTCACGCCCATCTACGACATCGAACGCTTCGGCATCTTAAACATCGGCAACCCCAAGCACGCCGACGTGCTGCTCGTGACCGGCACCGTCAACCAGCGCAACAAGCACGTGCTCAAAAACATCTACGACCAGATGCCCGGACCCAAGGCCGTCATCGCCATCGGCGCCTGCGGCTGCACCGGCGGCGTGTTCCGCGAGGCCTACAACGTGGTCGGCGGCGTGGACAAGGTCATCCCCGTGGATGTCTACGTGCCCGGCTGCCCGGCCCGCCCCGAGGCCATCATCGACGGCGTGGTGGCGGCCCTGGAGAAGGTCAAGAAGCTGCTGGGCATGACTGCCTAGCCGCAACCCGACGACGCAACCGGGGAGTTTCCCCGTAGGCCAGGAGAATACTGTGCTGGAAACGATTCCTCTTCCCCTTGACGCCGTGACCGCCGTGGCCAGGGAGTGCTTCGACGACGGCTGGCGCTTTGTCACCATGACCGCCGTGGACACCGGCGAGGCCGGCTTTGACCTCTTCTACCACTACGATAAAGACTTGGTCATGAAGCACTACCGGCTCTCCGTCCCCAAGGAGACCGTGGTGCCGAGCATCTCTCCCGTCTACTTTGCCGCTCTGCTCGTGGAAAACGAGATCCGCGACCAGTTCGGCGTCTGCTTCTCCGACATCGTCCTCGATTTCGGCGGGGCCTTGTACCTTGAAGCTGAAGTCCGCGCCATGCCGTTCTGCAAGGTCAGCGTGGCCCAAAAACAGTCTTAGCGAGGGAAGTGTATGGCCCGTACTATATTGCCTTTCGGTCCCCAGCACCCGGTGCTGCCGGAACCCCTGCATCTGAAACTCACCATCGAGGACGAAGTCGTCGTCGAGGCCCTGCCCACCCTCGGCTATGTCCACCGGGGGCTGGAAAAACTGTGTGAAATCCGTGATTTCAACCAGATGGTCCAGATCGTCGAGCGCGTCTGCGGCATCTGCTCCTGCCTGCACGCCCTGTGCTACTGCGAAGGCATCGAGCAGATCATGGGCGTCGAAGTGCCCCGGCGCGCCAAGTACCTGCGCACCATCTGGGGCGAACTCCACCGCGTCCACTCCCACCTGCTGTGGCTGGGCCTTTTCGCCGACGCGTTCGGCTTCGAGAGCCTTTTTATGCAGTTCTGGCGGGTGCGCGAGCGCATCATGGACATCATGGAAGCCACCTGCGGCAACCGCGTGGTGGTCTCGGTCAACGTCGTCGGCGGCGTGCGGCGCGACCTCACCCCGGAACAGTGCCAGTGGATCGAGCAGCAGATCGCCATCTCCGAGAAGGAGATCCGCCAGCTCCAGACCACCATCTTAAACGACTACACCGTGAAAAAACGCTGCTGCGGCAAGGGCGTGCTGACCAAGGACCAGGCCTACCAGCTTGGCGCGGTCGGTCCCATGCTGCGCGGCTCCGGCTGGGCCCAGGACGCCCGCCAGACCGGCTACGCCGCCTTCGGCGAACTCGGTTTCGAGCCCATCGTCGAATACGACGGCGACTCCTATGCCCGTTGCGCCGTGCGTTTCCGCGAGACCCTGCAGTCCTTCGACATCATCCGCCTGGCCATCGCCCGTCTGCCCGAAGGCGAACTGGCCGCCAAGGTCAAGGGCAAGCCCGAGGGCGAAGCCGTGACCCGCGTGGAACAGCCCCGCGGCGAACTCATGTACTACCTCAAGGGCGTGGGTTCCAAGAACATGGACCGTGTCCGCATCCGCACGCCGACATTCGCCAACATTCCGCCGCTCTTGGCCATGCTGCCGGGCTGCGAATTGGCCGACGTGCCGGTCATCGTGCTCTCCATCGACCCCTGCATCAGCTGTACCGAACGGTAAAAAAGGAGCGCGTTTCCATGTTCAACATGACCAAGAACGTCGTCTCGAACCTCTTCGCCAAAAGCTCCACGCGGCTCTATCCGTTTGCCGTGCGGGGGCATTTCGAAGGGTTCCGGGGGACATTGCACATCAATATCGACGAGTGCATCTTCTGCCGCACCTGTCAGATCAAATGCCCGTCCCAGTGCATCACCGTCGACAACAAAGCCGGCGTGTGGACCTGCGACGCCATGAGCTGCGTCTACTGCGGCGTGTGCGTGGACGTCTGTCCCACGAGCTGCCTGTCCATGAGCAAGGAACACCGCCCCTGCGCCACGCAGCAGGAGACCATGTCCTACCAGGGCGTGCCCAAGAAGAAGAAAAAGGAAGCCGCCGAAGCCGAATAGCCAGCTTACGGTCCAAGTCAACCAAGCGCCCATCCGCCCACCCCGGCGGATGGGCGCTTGCCGTTTCGGCCCGGGCCGGGTATCTGGGCCGCATGACTTCATGGTCCGGGGGGAATTCCCTCAGGCGTCTGATCGCAAGGGCCAGCATCGGTGTCTTCGCCGCGATCGTAAGCACCCACCTCGCCATCCGGGCCTACTGGGCCGCCACCGACACGACTCCGGCCGAGGACAGCGAACCGCGCGCCTACAGCAACGTCCTGGGCGATCTCGAGCCGCGCCGCGCCTTCACCTCCACGGAAATTCAGGATCTGCCCTACGTCGTCAGCATCAATGAACAGGGCTTTCGGGGAAAACAGGCGCTGTTGCCCGGCAAACCCGCAAACAGGCTGCGCGTCCTTTGCCTCGGCGATTCCTTCACCTACGGCGTCGGCGTCGATGACCAATTCACCTATCCGGCGTTGCTCCAGATCTACCTGCAGCAACGGTTTCCGGACCGTGAAGTGGAAGTCGTCAACGCCGGCGTGCCCTTTTACGATCTCTTCGACGAACTGTCCTACTACCGCGACAAGGGCCGGCGCTTGCAGGCCGACGTGGTGGTGCTGCAATTTTACATCAACGATCTGGAAGCCATGGCCAGCGCGTTTTTTCGCCAGGATCTGCTTAAGCGTCAGGGCGGCATCTACAATGCCTTTGACCAGGCTATCGGGGCTGAGGTCGTGGAGCGCCGCCTCAACGACCGGCTCGCAAGCCGCTTGCCCGCCCTGGATCGGTTACGCCAGGCCCCGGCCCTTTCGGCCGGCCCCTCGCCGGCCAGCACCGGCCCGTTTCGGCGCTATCATTTCCAGGCCAGCCCGGCCGAGCGCGCCCTGCTGGCCGACAAGGCGGCTCTCCTCGATGCCCGCAACCTGCCGGCGATGGCCCGTTTCTGGACCAATTACCGCCAGGCCCTGCGCGTCTTGCGCGACGAGGTCCAGGGCGACGGCGCGGCCTTTCTCTTCGTCCTGGCCCCGGACGTGGCCCAGGTGCGGGAAGACCTGAACAGCCCGGCCGCCGCCCTGGTTCCCTTTTGCCGGGAAAACGGCATTCCGCTTCTTGACCTCGCCCGGAACCTGCGGGCCATGTCGGGGGGCAACCCGGACCGCGCCTTTCTCGTTCCCCGCAACACCCACCCCAATGTCGAAGGCAATACCGTCATGGCCGAGGCGGTGGCCGCCGCCCTGCGCCCGGAACCGGGAGCCGTTCCGCCCCGCATGGGCGTATCGCCGACGGATGTGCCCTTTGCCTATGCCGATCCCATCCCTTTGCTCCTGCGCCTTGCCCCCGAAGGCGTGGCGCCGGCCAGCAACGGACCCGTGGCCGTGACCACCGTGGCCAGCGAAAATCTGCACTTCATGACGCGGGAGATGGAGGGCGGCAACCGGATCGCTATCCTGCACCCCGATCTGAATCATGCCCCGGACGCCAGCCTGGTCTTGCGCCTCGATGCGGCCGTGCCCCTGGATCAGGTCTCGCTGACCTTGTTCAGACGCCTGTTCGCGCCGGTCAACGGCTTCGTGCAACTCGCCTGGTCACGCGACGGCGTCGATTACACGCCGCTGCTGTTCGCTTCGGACAGCGACTCTCCGGTGGCGGAGGCCTTCGAAACCGGCCGGCTCGTGGAACTCGACCTGCGCCAGGCTCCGGCCAAACGCCTCTACTTCAGGCTCCTGCTGCACAACGCGGTCTGGATTTTCGCCGAATCCAAGGCGTCGCCCTGGCGTCGCTTCGAGATCGTCTGCTACCCGGCCGCCACGGCCGAACAGTCTCCGGCCGGCAACTAGCCTCGAAACCACAAATAGGCCCTGGTGGCCAGTCGATCCAGCACCACCGCCGGATTGACCGAGGCAATGAGCGCCTCCTGGCATTCGGCCAAAAGCACGTCCAGGCGACGGGGCACGTCCGCATCGTAACAGCCGGCCAGCCGCGCCGTCAGCGGCGTGTCCGTCCGGCCGGCCAGAAATCCGGCCAGCTCCCGGGACAATTCGGTCAGCACCCGCTCGGCGGTCATCCGCGACGGCCGGCCCTTGACCCCGGAAAACCAGCCCCGGCCCGAACGCCAAAATACGACCAGCGCCTCCAGAATCGGCCACGGGTCGTCCTCGCCGCCGGCGGGCAGCGGCTGCGACGCGTCCGGCCAGGCCAGGGTCATCACAAACGAGCGCGACACCAGCGTCGGAAACAGGCGCTCCCGCTGGGGCGCGAGCAGCACGAACACGTTGCCCGGACGCGGCTCCTCCATGGCTTTGAGCAGCGCATTGGCCGCCTCGTCCGTGAGCCCCTGCGCTTCGGCCAAAATCACCACCCGCCAGCCCTCGCCGCGCGGCGGCTCGCCAACCAGGGCGCGGACCTCGCGCATGTCCGCCACCTTGATCGTCTCCACGCCGCCGTCGAAATACTGCAAATCCAGAAATACCCGGTCCCGAATCTGGATACACGCCGGGCACACGCCGCAGGGCGGATGCGCGTCCCGGCAATTGAGCCGCGCCGCCAGCCACATGGCCATGGCCGCGCGCTCCTCGGCCGTGCCGCCCTCCAGGATAAGCGCCTGGGGAATGGCCCGGGCCAGGGCGTCCAGGCCGGTCAGCACGTGCGATTGGCGCTCGGGGACGCCAAAGGGAAAGGGGGCTTCAGTGGTGGAGAGCATTGTCTGTTGTCTCCATGGATTGGCTCTTGGCAATGCCCGGCATTGCGTATGGAAAATTTTCCTGCGAACCTTTCGGCCCCGTCTTCGGGGCCGAGGGCAGGTTGGGGGCGGAATTTGCCTGGCTGGCCCAGCCGCACCTGCGGCTGGGCCAGCCAGGCAAATTCCGCCCCCTTCTTGGACGGCTTCCCGCCGCCGACCATCCCCCCAACCCGTTGTCCGAACTCCCGCCCCTCGTTCGGGGGTCCGGGGGGCTGAGCCCCCCGGCGGGTTCGGGCAGCGCCCGATCTTCTGCCTTCCTTCCTTCTTCCTATCCCCTGATAATGGTCTGCCGGCGGTCGGGGCCGACGGAGAGGATGGAGCAGGTGGTTTGCAGCGACTGTTCGATGCGCGACACGTATTCCCGGGCGGCCAGGGGCAGGTCTTCCCAGGCGGTGATGCCGGTGATGTCTTCTTCCCAGCCGGGCATGGTTTCGTAGATCGGCTCGACGAATTCCAGCGCGCCTTCTTCCTGGGGCGGGTATTCGTAGACCTTGCCCTTGTAGCGGTAGCCGATGCAGATTTTGATCTCGAAAAGGCCGCTTAAGACGTCGAGCTTGGTGAGCGCGATGTCGGTGGGGCCGGACAGGCGGGCCGATTCGCGCAGCAGCACCAGGTCGAGCCAGCCGCAGCGCCGCCGGCGGCCGGTGGTGGCCCCGAATTCGCCGCCTTTCTCCTGGAGGTAGTCGCCGATGGTGCCGAAGAGTTCGGTGGGGAAGGGGCCGGAGCCCACCCGGGTGGTGTAGGCCTTGACCACGGCCACCACGCGCGACAGCACGGCCGGAGCGCAGCCGCTGCCGGCGGCGGCGGAGCCGGAGACGGTATTGGACGAGGTCACGAAGGGGTAGGTGCCGTGGTCGATGTCGAGGTGGGTGCCTTGGGCGCCCTCGAACAGCACGTCGCCGCCGGCGGCCAGGGTCTTCTGGATGATCGAGGACACGTCGTCGAGGTAGGGGATGAGCCGTTTGGCCACCGGGGCCAGGCTTTCGGCCACCGCGCCCGGGTCCAGGGCCGGCATGTCGTAGAGCTTGGTGAAAAGCGTGTTTTTTTCCACCAGCGCCTGGGCGATTTTCTTGGCCATGAGCTCCGGGTCGGCGAAGTCGCCGGCGCGGATGCCGATGCGGGCCATCTTGTCCTCGTAGCAGGGGCCGATGCCGCGTCCGGTGGTGCCGATCTTGGCCCCGGCGCGAAGCGTTTCCCGCGCGCCGTCGAGGAGGCGGTGATAGGGCATGATGACTTGCGTCTTCTTGGAAATGATCAGCCGCTCGGGCGAGACGTCGATGCCTTTTTGGGCGAGGGTGTCCATTTCGCGGCACAGCACTTCGGGATCGAGCACCACGCCGTTGCCGATGAGGCAGGCCTTGCCTTCGTGGAGGATGCCCGAGGGGAGCAGGTGCAGGACGGTTTTCTCGCCGCCGACCACCAACGTATGGCCGGCGTTGTTGCCGCCCTGGAAGCGGACCACGGCCTTGGCCGATTCCGTCAGCAGATCGACGATCTTGCCTTTGCCTTCGTCGCCCCACTGCGCGCCGTGGATGACGATGCCACGCCCGGCCCCGGGGGCCTGCTGCTTGCGAAATTCGCCCATGTCTTATGACTCCCCTGAATCCTTGGGCCGAAAGGCCAGGACTTTACCCTTGTTTTGGTTTTTGGGGCCGGTCTTTTTGCCGGCCGGTTCCGCGGCGTCGCCAAGGGGCGTCCCCAGGGTCGGCGCGGGGCCGGCGGGTTTCCCCGGCTGGCGGCCTTCGGCCCAGTGATAATTGAACAATTGATTCTTGAAACGCATGCCCTGGATCATGGCCAGAACCAGGACGGCTTCCTCCCAGCGTTGGGACGGCTCGAAACGCTGTACCGTTTCGGAATACTTGTCCCAAAGCGCCATGAGCGACGCCTCGTCAAAGGCCCGAAGCTGTCTGGCCATCTTGAGCAACACCTGTTCCACGACAACTCCCTTGCCCCGAAAACTGCGGCGACATGCGCCGCGGACAGGCCTTGTTAGCAGAATTGGCCGGGCCTTCCAAATGCAATTTGCCCCCCCGCCCCGGCTGTGCTAGGCACGCTTGCACGAAAGCGACAAGGAGCGGTGACGCCATGAGCGACCTCAAAAAAATGTATACCACCATGGTGGAAGATCCTTTCCCGGCCGAGTTGGTCATTCGCCTGGGCGATGCCGAGCTGGCCTTTGCCAAGCGCACCTGGACCATCGACGGCGAGGAAAAGGGCCTGCGCTACGGGGAAAACCCGGATCAGCCGGCCGCCCTGTACGCCCCGGTAGCCGGCCGCTTGAGCCTTGGCGGCGTTACCTTTCG
>JBKICS010000382.1:0-8784 GCA_046567015.1 Acidobacteriota bacterium
GCGGCGTCGGCGTAGCGGATGGCCAGGCCCCCGTCGGCCGTGTCCCGGGACAGGGCGATCTGGGCGGCCGGCCAGCTCCAGACGAGCTCCTCTTCCAGGGTGGCGGGGATGGCCCGGGGCGGACCGTATTTGGCGGCGTAGGCCCGGCGCAGGGCCTCGAAATCGGCGGCGGTTTCGGCCCGCATGAGCACGGCGAAAAATTTCCCCTGGTAAAAGCCGTAGAGGACGTCGCCCAGGCGCGTCTCCCCCAGTTCCAGGCGTTCCCCGGCCCGGCGGTAATAGTCGGCCGCGCCTTCTTTGTAGGCCAGGGTCAGGCCCGGCAGGCTGGACACGTCGCGGCCAAAGCGCACCCCGCGAAAGCCGATGGGGCCGCGCGAACGGATGTCCTCGGCGCTTTGCCAGGTCTCGCGTTCGTCATGGCTGAGGTTTGGCAGATAGACGTAATCCACCTCGGTGGTCCCGTTTCGGGCGAAGTGGGACAGGCTGACGGTGAGCGTGGGCAGCCGCCAGAGGAGCCGGACGTAGCCCGGCGCGCCTTCCCGGGCCGGGGTACCGTACTTGGCCTCGTAGGCCGCGATCAGCCCGGCCAGGCCCTGGCAGCCGTTCAGGGTCATGCGGGCGAAAAAGAACAGGCCCCGGGAAAAACCGTAGCGCACGTCGGTGGCGCAGTCCTCGCCAAGGACCGGCTTTTCGGCCTCGCGGCGGTAAAAGGCCACCGAACCGGCGTCGGCGACATGGATCAGCTCCGGGATGTCGGCCAGGGGCGCGCCAAAGGTCAGGCCGCGAAATTCCGGCGGCTTGGACGCCCCCAGCGGGTCGGCGGCCAGGAGCAGGACCAGGACGGCCCAGAGAAGGATGCGCGCGGCCATGGGACGCCCGGCTACCGGGCCAGACGCTTGCCGATGCGCCGGGCCATTTCCTTGAGGCTCTCGGCCAACTGGCCCACTTCGTCGCGACCGGACACGGACAGCTGGTCGGTGATGCGGCCGACCGACAGATCGCGGGCGAAAAGAGCGCAGCGCCGCACCGGCGTCCCCAGGACCAGGGCCATGGCCACGGCGAAGATTGTGCCGAAAACCAGGATGGCCCAGGCCACGCCGCCAAGCAGCAGCCGGGAGCCGCTTAAGGAATTGGCCAGCCCCGAGGCGTCGGCGGCGGCCTCGGCCAGGGTCGAGCCGCCGAGCTTCGTGCCGGCGCTGATGGCGGCCCGCTCGGCCTCGACGATCTGCCGGCCCGTGGCCCGAAGCGCCTCCCAGTCGGAGAGCAAGGCGGCGGCGGCCTGGCGGCAACCGGCCAGGGAGGCGAAAATCGGGGCCAGACGCTTGGCCTCCTCGTCGCTGCCGGCCTTGATGTCGCGCAGGCCCGCTTCGGCCTCGTCGTAGCGGGTAAGCGCCTGGGAGAGCAGGCCCGGGTCGCGCTCGGCCTTGGCCGTTTCGGCGGCCAGGCGCACGTCGCGGCCGGCGTCCTGGGCGGCCTGGGCGGTTTTGAGGCGCTTGGCGTGCAGGCGAAGCGGCTCGGGCTGGGGATATTTGGCCGCCAGCTCCTTGTCCCACTGGGCGGTCTTGAATTCGATGTAGCCGGCCACGGCCGCGGCGTAGGCGTCCTGGGCCGTGGTCAGCGCGGCCCGGGCCTGGCTCACCCGGTCGTTGGCGGACACGGCGGATTCGGCGGCTTTCTTGTAGGCGTCCAGGAAAAATCCGATCTTGGCGGCCTCGGCGGCCAGGCCTTCCATGCCCGGCCGGGAGGCGGCTTCCTTGGCGGCGTGCAGGGCGTCGGCGGCCTGGGCCAGTTCCTTTTTCGCCCGCTCCAGGGCCTCGCGTTCGCCGGACAGGGCGTAGCCCCGGATGGCCTGGGCGGCGAGCAGCAGCCGGCGCTCCACGGCCACGGCCAGATCGGCCCGGGGAAGCCGGGCGGTTTCCAGGTTTCGGGAGCGCTCGGCCAACCCGTCCAGGCGGGAAACGGCGAAAAGCCCCAACAGCAAGGCGGCGACGGCGGGCAGACAGACGGCCACGCCGATTTTGACGGGAAAAAGCGGAAACCGCATGCCGGTGCGTCCTTTGTTTGGAGATGCGGCACGGGGGCGGCAACAACAACCCGGCTCCCGGGCAAGAGACTCCAAGCTGTATCGAATATCGGCAGGAAATCAAAGGGGGCCGACGGCACATCGCCCCCAGCCCCCGAATGTTAGCGGCTGGGCGGCCTCAACCGAAGCGGCCGGTGATATAATCCTCGGTCTGCTTCTGGGCCGGGCGGGTGAAGATGGTTTCCGTGGCGTCTTCCTCGATGAGCCGCCCCATGTAGAAAAAGGCCGTGCGGTCCGAGACCCGGGCGGCCTGCTGCATGGAGTGGGTGACGATGATGATGGTGAAGCGCTTTTTCAGCTCGTGGATGAGTTCCTCGATCTTCTGGGTGGCGATGGGGTCCAGCGCCGAGGCCGGCTCGTCCATGAGCAGGACTTCCGGCTCGATGGCCAGGGCCCGGGCGATGCACAGGCGTTGCTGCTGGCCGCCGGAGAGGCCCAGGGCCGAGTCGTGGAGCCGGTCTTTCACCTCGTCGAACAGGGCCGCGTCCTTGAGGCTCTTTTCCACCTGCTGGGAAATAAACGTGTTGTCGCGCGCCCCGCCCACGCGCAAGCCGTAGGCCACGTTCTCGAAGATGGTCTTGGGAAAGGGATTGGGCTTCTGGAAGACCATGCCCACCCGGCGGCGCAGTTCCACCACGTCCAGGACCGGGGCGTGGATGTCCTCGCCGTCAAGCAAAAGCTCGCCCTCGACCCGGGTGCCGGGAATGAGGTCGTTCATGCGGTTGATGCAGCGCAGGAAGGTGGATTTGCCGCAGCCCGAGGGGCCGATCAGCGCCGTCACCTGGTTCTCGAACACGGTGAGATTGATGTCCTGCAGGGCCTTGAACCGGCCGTAGTAGAAATTGAGGCCGCGAGCGACCAATTTTATGCTGTCGGGCATGGGCGTTTCCTCTTCTGCTTCCGTTTCAGTCGGCGCTGCCGCCACGGGCCGGACGGTTTGTCCGGACTGGATCAGTGCTCAGGACGCGGCCGCCGGTCCGGGACGGACCTCGGACGCGGTTTCGGCCACGGGCGGGGCGGGGGCCGCCCGGACCGGGGCCAGGGGCAGGGAAAAATGGAAGGCGGCCCCGGTCATCTCGCCCCGGCCGCGTTCCACCCAGACCCGGCCGCCGTGGCGCTCCACGAGGTGCTTGACGATGGCCAGGCCAAGGCCGGTGCTGCCGGGCGTCTTGGAGCGGTGGCGCTCCACGCGGTAGAAGCGTTCGAAGACGCGCTGGCGTTCCTCGGGGGGGATGCCCGGTCCCTGGTCCAGCACGCCGAAGGTGGCGAGGCCCTGGTCCGGATCGGTCTGCGCGGTCATGACGATGCGCGACCCTTCGGGACCGAAGCGGATGGCGTTTTCGATGAGGTTGCGCCAGATCTGACCGAGCTGTCCGCTGTCGCAGGCCACGGCCACGCCCTCCTCGGGCAGGCGGCGGTCGAGGATCAGCCGGCGGGCCTGGGCCTGGGGCTCGCATTCCCGGATGGCCTCGGCCAGGGCAGCCCCGGCCTCGGCCCGGGCGTCGGGAGCCGGTCCCGGCCCTTCCTCCAGCCGGGCGAGGTTTAAGATATCGTCCACCATCTTGGACATGTGGTTGGCGTTTTTGAGGATCACTTCCAGGAACCGGCGCTTTTCCGGGGCCAGTTCCGGCGCGGCCCCGATGAGGGTTTCGGCATAGCCCTTGATCGAGGTGAGCGGCGTGCGCAGCTCATGGGTGACATTGGCCGCGAAGTCGCGGCGCACCCGGGCCAGCCGCCGGGTTTCGGAGACGTCGTGAAAAACCAGCACCACGCCCGGATCGGCCCCGCCCTCGCCCAGGCGCACCAGGGACACCTCGTAATACCGTCCCGGGCCGAGCTGGGCCTCCAGGGCCACGGCCCCGCCCCCCTCGACCGGGCCGTCCTGGCCGGCCAGCAGCCGGTCGCAGGCCATTTGCAACTCGGGGCTGGGGATGACCTCGATGGGCCGGCGGCCAAGCGGCGAGCCGGCAATGGGGGCGATGCGCCCCAGGGCCGGGTTGGCCGAACGGATGCGGCCGGCGGCGTCAAGGACCATGACCGCCTCGCGCATGCCGTCGAGGATGGCCTGCAGCTGGTTTTTCTGATCGGTGATGGTGGAAATGTTGGCCTCGATGCCCCGGGCCATCTGATTGACGGCCTCGGCCAGGACCACGAACTCGCCCCCGGGGGAAAGATGGAGCCGACGGCGGTAATCGCCGTCGCCGATGGCCCGGGCCACGTCGATGACCTCGGCCAGGGACCGCGACAGCCGCCGGGTGAGCAGCCAGAAGACGACCCCGGCCAGCAGCAGCGCCGCGCCAAGGCCGGCCAGCCGCGTCAGCCGCGTGGCCGAGTCGGGCACGAACTGGGTGACAGCCAACGCCCCGGCGGTGACGAGCAGGCAGACCCCGGCGGCCCGGAGCCCGGAGGTGGCGGAGCCGGCCATGGGCTATTCCTTGAACCGGTAGCCCACGCCCCGGACGGTCTCGATCATGTCGGAGAAATGGCCGAGCTTCTGGCGCAGCCGGCGGATATGGGTGTCCACGGTGCGGGCGTAGCCCTCGAATTCGTAGCCCCAGACGGAATTGAGCAGGCGGTCGCGGGTGAGCACCCGGCCGCTCGTTTGCAGCAGCTCGGCCAAAAGCCGGAACTCCGTGGCGGTGAGCACCACTTCCTGGCCGTCGAGGCTCACCCGGTGGGCGGCCAAATCCACGGACAGGCCGTCGCGGGACAGCACCTGCCGCTTTTCCGGCTCCGGGGCGTGGCGCTTGAGCACGGCGCGCAGGCGCAGGATCAGCTCCCGGGGGGAAAAGGGCTTGACCACATAGTCGTCGGCGCCCAGTTCCAGGCCGACGATGCGGTCCACTTCCTCGCCCCGGGCCGTCAGCATGATGATGGGGGCGTCGGCGGTCTTCGGGTCGCGCTTGAGTTCCTTGCACACCGCGAAACCGTCCAGGCCCGGCAACATGAGGTCGAGAATGACCCCGGCCGGCGGGGTGCGCCGGGCCTTGGCCAGGGCCTCGTAGCCGTCACGTGCCGTTTCCGTGGCGAAACCGGCGCTTTGCAGATTAAAGGCAAGCAGTTCGACAATATCTTCGTCATCTTCGACAATCAGGATGGAATCCTTGGACATGCGGCCACCTCGGTAGTTTCGACGCCTGAAAGAACACGCCGCCTTGACGCCGCGATGAATGACGCGTGACGATTGTGTGACACCACTTCCCGCAAAGCGCAATCCCGCGTCCTGGGCCGGTATTGGCCGCCTGGCGCAATGTCGCGCCGGTTTGACGCATTTTCCGAAACGGCCTAAAGTGCCATACTTCAAACTTTTCCGCGCCGGATCAAGGCGGCGCAAAGGGCATGGCACATGGCGGACAGGTTACGCCTTCGGTGGCGCCTGGCAGGATGTCTGGCGCTGGCCTCGCTGCTCCTGCTTGTTTCGGCCGGCCGGGCCCGAGCCGACGAGACCGTGCGCGTCGGCCTGACGGCCGGCTTTTCCGGACCGACCCGGTCCATGGCCGAGGAGCTGTACCGGGGAGCGGCGGCCTGTTTCGACCGCTACAACCGCCAGCGCCCCCCGGACCGGCCGGCCGTCGAGCTGCTGGCCGCCAACGACGGCTACGAACCCGGCCCGGCCATTGAAAACACCGTGCGTTTTCTCACCCGCGACCGGGTGCTCTGCCTGTTTTCCCAACTCGGCACGCCGACCGTGAGCCGGGTGCTGCCGGTGCTGCGGGCCTACGCCGACCAGGGGGCGCGGCTTTTTTTCCCGGTTTCGGGGCTGGAGGCCTCCCGCACCCCGCCCTACGTCCGCTACGCCTACAACCTGCGCGCCTCCTACCGCCAGGAAATCGAAGCCCTGGTGGCCTATTTCATCGACCATGGCGCCAAGCGCATCGCCATCTGCCATCAGGCCGACGCCTTTGGCCGCAGCGGCTGGGACGGGGCGCGCCGGGCCCTGGCCCGGCGGGGACTCTCGCTTTGCGGCGAGGCCACCTTCGCCCGGTCCGCCGCCCGGCGCGACGACCTGACGGCCCAAGTCCGCATCCTGGCCGCGGGCCAGCCCCAGGCCATCCTGGTGGTGGGGGCCGGACCGGCCTGCACCGCCCTTTTGCGCGACATCCGCCGCGCCGGCCTGCCTGCCGCCGTGGGGGTGGTGTCCTTTGCCGGCGGCGAGATCCTGCTGCGCCAATTGGCCCGGGAGCACCAGCGTTCCGGCCTTGATCTGGAAACGAACCTGATCCTGTCCCAGGTCACCCCGGACTGGCGCGACGACTCCCTGCCGGCGGCCGTGGAGTATCGCCAAGCCCTCGCCGAACTCGGCGACCGCCTGCCCCCGCCCGGCGGCTGGAGCGACGAACGATCCGGCGAAGGCAGCGCCGTGGGCTTCGAGGGCTTCTTAAACGCCAAACTCCTGCTGGCGGTCTTGGCCGCCATGCCCGACCCCTTGGACCGCGCCGGCCTGGACGCCGCCGCCCGGGCCATGGGCCAGGCCGACATCGGCATCGGCCGGCCCGTGTCCCTGGCCGGAGCCGACCACCAGGCCCTGGATGTGGTCTACCTGTCCACGGCCCGAAGCGGCCGCCTCGAGCCCCTGCGCATCTCCTTAGCCAAGGTCGAGGACTAACCGTGTCGCGCATCTTTCGCAAAACCCTGCTGGCCATCATCGTGGTCTTCGGCGTCTCGGCCAATGCCACGGCCCTGCTCTCGGCCTGGCTGCTCAACCGCCACCTGACCGACGAATACGTCACCAAGGGCCGGGCCATCGCCATGGCCATCGCCGCGGCCAGCCCCGACGCCCTGGTGGCCGGGGACGCCGCCTCGGTCCAGGCCATGATCGACGAATTCCTGCACATCGAAGGCGTGGGCTACGTCTTCGTGGTGGACCGGGGCGGGCGGGTCATGGCCCACACCTTCCTGCCGGCCATGCCGCCAAGCATCCCGGTGGTGACGGTGGGCCACGGACAGGGCCTGTCCGTGGACGACGCCGCCATCCCGGACCACGGCGAGTTCATCCAGGTCACCGCCCCGATCCTGGCCGGCGAGGTGGGGCAGGTGAGCGTGGGCATGGACAAGGCCGGCATCTGGCGGGTCATGCGCCAGGCCGTTATCCAGCAGGAAGTGCTTATGCTGGCCATCTTCGCCGTGGCCGTGGTCATCTTCTACGCCCTGGTCCGGGGCATCGCCCAGCCCCTTGCCGCCCTGGCCCAGTATGCCGTCAAGATCCGCGACCACGACTTCACGGCCGCCCCGCCGCCGGCCGGCGACGACGAAGTGGGCGTCCTGGCCCGGGCCATGGCCTCCATGGCCGGGCAGCTTTCGGTGCAGGTCAGCGACCTCAAGCAGGCCGTGGCCACCACCACCATGGAGCTCAAGGACTCCCTGGCCCACATCCAGGCCATCATCGACAACCTGGTGGACGGGTTGCTCGTGGTGGACGCCGAGGGCCGCATCACGCTGATTAATCCGGCCCTGCTCGCCATGTTCGGCCAGACCGGCGCCGATCCCACGGGCCGCGACGTGCGCGACGTGTTCCCGGAAGCCATGGCCGCCCTGGCCGCGACCTCGCGTCGGGATTGCGGCATGTGCGCCGACGAGGTGCGCCTGGCCGACGGCGGCACCGGCAAGGCCGTGGCCACGCCGTTCACCCTGCCGGGCGAGGCCCGCGCCGCCACCATCCTGCTCGTGCGCGACATCACCGTGGAAAAAGAGGTGGACCGGATGAAGACCGAGTTCATCTCCACCGTGTCCCACGAGTTGCGTACGCCGCTGACCTCGGTGCTGGGTTTCGCCAAGATCATCCGGCGCAAGTTCGTGGAACTCGTGGTCCCGGCCCTGGACCGGGAAAACGCCCGGCTGGCGCGCGGGGCCGAACAGATCCGGGAGAACCTGGACATCATCGTGGCCGAGGGCGAACGGCTCACCGAACTGGTGGACGACGTGCTCGACATCGCCAAGATGGAATCCGGCCGCTGCGAATGGGATATGGAACCGCTCCAACTGGCCGCCATCTTCGGCCACGCGATCAAGGCCGCCGCCCCCCTGGCCGCCCGCAAGGGGCTGGCGCTCACTGCCCGGATCGACCCCGATCTCCCGGCCGTGCTCGGCGACCGGGACCGTCTGGTGCAGGTGCTGCTCAACCTCATCGGCAATGCCGTCAAATTCACCGAAAACGGCAGCGTCACCCTGGAAGCCGCCCTTCTGGCCGGCGACGTCCGGGTCACGGTGCGCGACACCGGCGCCGGCATCGCCGCCGGCGACCTGGAACGCATTTTCGAAAAATTCAAGCAAGCCGGCGACACCCTCACCGAAAAACCCAAGGGCACCGGCCTTGGCCTGCCCATCTGCCGCCAGATCGTCGAACGCCACGGCGGCCGCATCTGGGCCGAAAGCAAACCGGGAGAAGGCAGCGCCTTCATCTTCATCCTGCCGGCCCTTAACGGGCAGGTGACGGCGAACGCCTGCCCCCTGCCGCTGCCCGCCCTGCCCCCCAGGGACGGCAAGGCCCGCCGGGTGCTGGTCGTGGACGACGACCCGGCCGTGCGCCGCTACCTGGAAACCGTGCTGGCCGACGCCGGCTACAGCGTGGCCCTGGCCGGCGGCGGCGGCGAAGGCCTGCGCCTGGCCGCCCTGTGGCAGCCCGAGTGCATCACCATGGACCTGCACATGCCGGACATGGACGGCCGGGAGGCCATCCGACGGCTGCGGGCCGACCCGGCCAC
>JBKICS010000383.1:0-3147 GCA_046567015.1 Acidobacteriota bacterium
TCTTCCCAAGCTTCGGACTCGAGGTGCTTCTGCTGCTCAGCGTTCAGGTTGGCGAAGGTGGCCTGGAGGGCGCCGGCGGTGTCCATGTAGATGGGGCCGCGGCCTTCGCGCATTTCACGAAGCATCATGTGGTTACGCAGGCAGGTCGGGATGATGTGACCCTTGGCGTAGCCGCGATCCTCGTAGGGCTTGAGCATGGCGCGGTTGGTGACGCAGTAGTCTTCACCCTTGGCGTTGGTGGCTTTGGCCTTGAAGAGCAGGAACCACGCGCCGACCGGGCCGTAACCGTCTTTGAAACGGGCCGGGACGAAGCGGTTTTCCATCATGGTCATCTCAGCGCCGACCTGAGCGCACATGGTGTAGGTGGAGCCGGAGTTCCACACCGGGTACCAGGCGCGGCCCATGCCTTCACCAGTGGAGCGGGGACGGTACACGTTGACCGCGCCGCCGCAGGCCACCAGGATGGCGTTGGACTTGAAGACATAGACTTTGTTTTCGCGGGTCGAGAAGCCCACGGCGCCGGCGATGCGGTTGGGGGTGTTGGCATCGAGAAGCAGCTTCACGATGAACACGCGCTCCATGTAGCGATCCTGGCCCAGGGCGTTTTTGGCAGCCTCGGCCACGATGCACTTGTAGGACTCACCGTTGATCATGATCTGCCAACGGCCGGAGCGGACGGGCTTGGCGCCGGTGCGCAGGGAGACGCCGGCGGCCTTGGACTGGGCGCCGTCGAGGTTGTGGCCCGAGGCGTCCTTCGTCCAGCAGGGCAGGCCCCACTCTTCGAAGAGGTGAACGGAATCGTCGACGTGACGGCCCAGGTCGAAGATCAGGTCTTCGCGAACCAGGCCCATGAGGTCGGTGCGGACCATGCGGACGTAGTCGTCGGCATCGTTGTCGCCAAGATAGGTGTTGATGGCGGACAGGCCCTGGGCAACGGCGCCGGAGCGCTCGAGGGAGGCCTTGTCCAGCAGCATGATCTTGATGCCACCGATCTTGTCGGCCCAGCGGACGGCTTCGAAGGCCGCGCCGCAGCAGCCCATGCCGCCGCCGACGAGAAGGATGTCGACTTCTTTTTCAATCAGTTCCGGCTCGGCAAGGGCAACGCCTTTGGGCTCGTCCTTAACGGGAATGGTCGGCATAATATTGTTCCTCCGTGAGGTGGATGGCTAAGCGGTTAGCAGCAAAAAACTATTGGCAGAAGCCGTCGAGCCAGCACTGAACGGTGTCCGCGCCAGCAACCTCGAACTTCTTGCCCAGAGCTTCCTTGGGGGCCACGAGAGCGGTCTCGGTGAACAGCAATTCGCTGTCCAGGTCGCCCGGCTCGGGCTTGCCCTCGTAGGGCTTGATGGAACCTTCAGGAGTGGTGCGGATGGGGAACTTGAAGCGCTTGATGTTGCCATTGCGGAACTTCACGGTCCACATGATGGAGTCGGCCGAGCGCATGGGGATCGAGGTGCCGCCCATGGGAGCGAAGTCGGCGTAGGGGCGAGCCGAGATGGCGCCCTGCGGGCAGATCTTCACGCAGGAGTAGCATTCCCAGCAAGCAGAAGGCTCCTGGTTGAAGGCGCGCATTTCCTGAGGATCCAGAATCATCAGGTCATTGGGGCAAATGTACATGCACGCGGTCTTCTCACCGCCTTTGCATCCGTCACACTTGCTCGGATCCACAAAGGTAGGCATAAGTAGTCCTCCAAACGTTTAGTTGTTGTACACCCAGCGCCCAATCCATTAAAGAGCTGAACGCGCTTGGTGCGTCAGGACATCCGCGCGCCGCTGCAGGTTTCGCGCTTTCGCGCCCTGCCCCGGCCTGTCCATGCGCACCGGCGTCGCTTGGTGCCGACATTTTGAACAAGCCCCGGGACTTTGGGATTTCCATCCCCGCCCGCCTTACCGGCGGCCAAATCCCCAGCATTGCTACTGTTTCGGACTTGCCTGCGGATAGCTTGTGATCGATTTAACAAGCACCGCAAGCCCCGTCAAGGGGAAAGTTCTTTTTTTCACGTCCGTCAAAAGACGGGGACAAACGACCCCAAGAAAGTCCACGCCGACTCCCCTGTCGTTCATCGTACGGTACTGGATGCACCGTCCAATCTAGCAGACCGCCCCCCCCCTCGCAAGACCTTTTCCCGGTTTATCCCGGTACGCAGACCCAACCCCCCAACACCCCTTGCAACTTTTATCACAAAGCAACTTTTCCTACAAAAACAGGAGGGTTTATTCGGACCCCGCGCCCCCTCCCTCGCCGCGCGCCGCCCGACTGGCCGTCGGCCGGTCCCGAGCCACGGTGAATCCGCCTTGCCGCCTCGTCGAAAAAAAACCTTGACAGGACACAAGCCGGGAAAGTACCCGTATTGCCCATGCAAACCCTCCGCAATCTGACCTCCGGGTTTTATTTTTGGTTCTGGTTTAGCCACGCCCGTGGTCTGGGGGGGGTGCGGTCGAACTAGGTCAACCGCAACGAGCCACTCCAGGGCCGCGGGCATCACGCCGGCGGCCCTTTTTTATTACCAATGTCGCCGGCGTCCGCAGCCGGGAGGGCCAAACACAAGGAGATTCGCCATGCTGCTTGGGAAAGCCGTCCGCCTCGAACGCATTTTCAATCGCAACACCCACCGCGCCATCATCGTCCCCATGGACCACGGCGTCACCGTCGGCCCCATCTCCGGCCTCATCGACATGCGCGACGCCGTCAACCAGGTGGCCGAGGGCGGCGCCAACGCCGTGCTCATGCACAAGGGCCTGCCCCGCTGCTCCCATCGCGGTCGCGGTCGCGACGTGGGCCTCATCATTCACCTCTCCGCCTCCACCAGCCTTTCGCCTTTTCCCAACGCCAAGACCATGGTCGGCTCCGTCGAGGACGCCATCAAGCTCGGGGCCGACGCCGTCTCCCTGCACATCAACCTCGGCGACGAGACCGAGCGCGACATGCTGGCCCACCTCGGCGAAGCCACCTCCCGCGCCGCCGACTGGGGCATGCCGGTCCTGGCCATGGTCTACGCCCGCGGTCCCAAGGTCAAAAACGAATACGATACCGAAGTGGTGGCCCACTGCGCCCGGGTGGGCGTCGAGCTCGGGGCCGACGTGGTCAAGGTGCCCTACACCGGCGACATCGAGTCCTTCTCCCGGGTCACCGAAGCCTGCTGCATC
>JBKICS010000384.1:0-3510 GCA_046567015.1 Acidobacteriota bacterium
AGCCCTGCCGCTCCCCCGGCGCCGGGTCCGACCGGATGGCACAACACCCCGGCGCGTCTGGACAAGGCTGGCCCGACCAGCTAGGTTCGGGGACAGTGAAGGTCCGAAGCCGCGCTGCCGGGAGGAACCATGCCCATGCCGTTTCAAGTCCGTCTCGCCTGCCTTCTGCCCCTGGCCGGGCTGGCCCTGGCCCTGCTCGCCGCGCCCGCGTCGGCCCAGCCGGTCGACCCCTACGGCGATTGCTGCGTGGCCCAGGTGACCATGACCGGCGTGTCCACCTGGGACGTCACCTGCGGCACCTGCGCCAGCAACCCCGGGGTCTATACGATCAGCCAGCCGGACCCGGAAAAGCTCATTTTTACCGGCCCGGGCGGGGTTAGGGCCGAAAGCCGGTACGACGCCGCCGCGGCCGTATGCCAATGCCCCTCCCAGGACGCCCGCCGGGCCAGGGAGAAAAAGATGCGCACCTACGACGGGAATTGACCGTCGCCGGACCGGACCGCCGGGACAAGACCCAGACTATCGCGGCCGACCTGCCTCAGGCCCGCCCAACCGTCGGGCGTGCCGCCGGGAGCTGTCTCGAAACTGTCGCGGCGGGCTCCTCTCGTCGTATTTCCAGCCGTCGGTTGCAGCGGGTGGGTGTTCCTTGGCCGGCGTCCGAAACTCCGGGCCGGGGCGAAGACGGACGTGTTTCGCGTCCGGGGCCATGACACCGCCGGGCTTCCGGCAAGCACACGGAGCATAGTCCCACACTCGGGACAAATCAGACAAGGAGGCTGGCCATGAACGGATGGCGCGTGCGTATGGGGCTTTTGAGCCTGGCCGTGGCGGCCCTGGCGGTGCTGTCCGGGTGCGCCGGGCGGTCGCAAACGCCGGCGGCGGCTGACCCGGCCAGCGTCTACCGGGTCGCCGGGCCCCTGGTCAATTTGCTGTCCTGTCCGAGCGTGACCTGCTCGGTGGTGGAGGATCTGGCCGAGGGCCAGCAGGTGGCGGTCAAGGCGGCCTATCCCGGCGGCTGGCTGGAAGTGCGGACCCTGGACTCGGGACGGGAAGGCTACGTGCTGGGCCGTTTTTTGGCCAAGCCATGACCTCTTGGCGCCGCGTTGCCGACGCTTGGGCGACCTGACGGCGGCGCGGCGGCGACGCCCCCATGACGCGATTGTGGCCTGGATGTGCCCTGACCGGAGCGACGCCAGTAAACGTTCGGCATAAATTCGCTTTGGTCCGGTTAAATTCGACAAAATACCAGGAAAACGACTTTCCAGGTGAAATTGTTTCTTATACGCTAAAGCCATCTCGCGAGTGTTCCCGCTTTGTGCGCAATTTCACGATTCACCCCGGGGCTCTTCTCCCCGGTCGGCTTCGGAGGCGTGTATGCGGCTGACCCTTACCGGCAAGATCATTGCCCTGCTCCTTTTTACCGTCGTCCTGCTGACGCTGGCCACCTCGATCACCGTCCATATATACCTTTCCGATGGGCTCAACCGGATAAGCAAAAGCGAAATAGACACCAAGGCCGACGCCGTGGATTCCATGCTCAAGGAAGCCACCCAGGAGGTCCGGGGCGTCACCTACCTGCTCGCCAGCCGACCGGACGTGGCCACGGCCATCGCGGCCCGGGACACGGCCAAGCTGGTGGACATCGCCAAGACGGCCCAGCGGGAGCTCAAGATCGAATTCGTCACCATCGCCGACGCCCAGGGCGTGGTGGTGGCCCGGGGCCATTCCGACAAGATCGGCGATTCGGTCAAAAAGCAGATCAACGTGCAAAAAGCCCTGGCCGGACAAGGGTCGGCCGGCCTGGAAGAAGGCACGGCCGTCAAATTTTCCCTGCGCGCCGGCTATCCCGTCTACCAGGACGGCAAGATCATCGGCTCCGTGACCACCGGCATCGACCTGTCCTCCAGCAATGCCTTCGTGGACGAGATCAAAAAAGTGCTCGGCACGGAGTGCACCATTTTTTACGGCGACACCCGGGTGGCCACCACCATCGAGCGTGAGGGCAAGCGGGCCATCGGCACCAAGATGGACAACCCGCAAGTGCTCGAGGCCGTACTGCAAAAGGGCGGCCGTTACTTAAACATCAACACGATCCTCGGCCAGGACTACACCACGGCCTATTGGCCGCTGACCGGCGCGGACGGCAAGATCGCCGGCATGCTGTTCATCGGCCGCGATCGGGCCTCCATCGCCGCCACCGAGCGCACCATCCTCTATTCGACCCTGACCGCCTCCTGCATCGTGGCCCTGGTGGTCATGGTCGTGGGCTTTTTCACCGCCCGGGGCATGACCTCGCCTCTGCGCCGGGTCATGGACCTGGCCCGCAAGGTGTCGCGGGGCGACCTGGACGCCGTGGCCGAAGGCCGGTTCTCGGGCGAGATGGAAGAACTCAAGGGCGTCATCGAACGGATGGTCCAGGGTCTCAAGGCCAAGATCGCCGAGGCCGAGGCCATGAGCCAGGAGGCCAATGAAGAGGCCAAATGCGCCGAGGCCGCCCGGGAAGAGGCCGAAAAGGCCCGGGGCATGGCCGAGGTGGCCAAGCGCGAGGGCATGCTCGAGGTGGCCGAAAACCTGGGCTACGTGGTCGAAAGCATCATCGCCGCTTCAAGCGAGCTCGAATCCCAGGTGGAGCAGGTGCGCGGCGGGGCCAACCACCAGCGCGACCGCCTGCGCGAAGTGGTCGAAGCCATCGCCCAGATGACCTCCACGGTGCTCGACGTGGCCAAAAACGCCTCCCGGGCCGCCCAGTCCGCCGAGGACACCAAGACCAAGGCCTCCTCGGGCGCGGCCGTGGTGGCCGAATCCATGCGCTCCATCGACCGGGTCAACGCCGTGTCCGCCGATCTCAAGGGGGCCATGAGCGAGCTCGGGGAACAGACCCAGGCCATTGGCCGGGTCATGTCCGTCATTTCCGACATCGCCGACCAGACCAACCTGCTCGCCTTAAACGCCGCCATCGAGGCCGCCCGGGCCGGCGAGGCCGGACGCGGCTTCGCCGTGGTGGCCGACGAGGTGCGAAAACTCGCCGAAAAGACCATGACCGCCACCAAGGAAGTGGGACAGGCCGTGGTCAGCATCCAGCAGTCGGTGTCGGGCAACATCAAAAACGTGGACAAGGCCGGCCAGGCCGTGGCCGAAGCCACCGACCTGGCCGGGAAATCCGGCGAGGTGCTGCGCGAGATCCTGCAGCTGGCCGAGGAAAGCGCCCGCGAGGTGGCCGGCATCGCCGCCGCCGCCGAAGAACAGTCCGCCTCGGCCGAAGAAATCAACCGGGCCATGAACGAGGTCAGCGGCGTGGTGGAAACCACCAGCAACGGCATGCACGAATCCGCCCAGGCCGTGCACGCCCTGGCCGACCTGTCCGGCGACATGGAACAGATCATCGGCAAGCTGCGCAGCGCCTAGCTTGCGTTACGAAGATGAAGAGTAAGATGCCTCCGGCGGCCGGGGGCCTGAGGCCCCCGGACCCCCCGCATGGGGAAAGGTTTAAGGGGGGCTTGACGGAGGGTG
>JBKICS010000385.1:0-3198 GCA_046567015.1 Acidobacteriota bacterium
TGGCGCTGGCAGCGCAGCCAGATGGCCCTGGCTTCGGCGTCGTGGCCGGACAGGGAAACGAGGTCCATGAACCCCGTGGCGTCGAAGGCCGACAGCCAGGCCCGGGCTCCGGGAAAGTCGCCGGGCGCGAATTGCCCGTGGCGGCAATAGGCCACGGCGCTCTCGGCCACGGCCCGGGCCGAAATGGCGGTCAGGCAGGCCTGGTCGTTGGGGCACGGCCGGCCGAAGGGACAGGGATGGCAGGGCAGGTCCGGCTCCAGGCACAGGCAGCCGGGCAGGTAGGGGCCGGTGTCGAAGGGCTGGGCCGTGGCCAGAAAGATGGCCACGCTTGGCACCCCGAGCCCGGCGGCCAGATGCAAGGTGCCGGTGTCGTTGGTGACAAGCAGGCGCATGGAAGCCGTCACGGCGGCCAGAAGCGGCAGGTCCGTGGCCCCGACCAGATCCAGGCAAGGCCCCTGGCACAGTTGGCCAAAGCGCGCCGCGAGTTGCTTTTCCCCGGCGGTCCCAACCAATACCGCCACTGCGCCAAGCTCCCACCACAGGTGGTCGGCCACCTGGGCAAAGTGCGCAACCGGCCACTGCCGGGCCGCGGCGCTGGCCCCGAGCTGGAAGCCCACCACCAGGGACGCGTCCCCCGGACCGGTGAGCAGCGCCCTGGCCTTGGCCATGGCCTCGGTTCCGGGCCGGCGCAGGGCAAACCGTCCCTGCCCCAGGCCCACCCCGGCCGATTTGCGAAACAGATCAACGACATTGAAGGGACTGAGCCCCCTTTGGGCCGAGGAGGCCTCCAGGAAGGCGGCCCAGGGCGTGGATTCGTGGCGAAAGCCGAAGGCGTCCAGGGAAAAGCCCCGCACGGCGTCGCCGCAAAGCCTCCGGGCGAGCAACCGCGAGGACAGGGCCGCCGTCAGGTTGACCACGGCCTGGGGCGCGGCCCGGGCCGCCACCGTGTCGGCGAATTCCGTGACCGCCGCCAAGGCCTGCCGCCAGTCCCCGGCCAGACCGGCCAAAAAGCGGGCCCCGGGCAACGGGAAAATGGTTTCGGCCTCGGGCAGAAGCGCTGCCGCGCCGGCAAAATTTTCCAGGCAGGCCAGGGAAATGGCGTGCCCCTGCCCGGCCAGCTCGGCCAGGGCCGGCTGGGATTGCAGCAGATCGCCAAAGCGCGTGAGATTTTGCACCACAATGTTCATATCCGCTCCCGCACCGGCCAGCGCGCCCCGGTTCCAACCATCCGCCGTTCCCGGACGTCTTGTTGCCCCGGGCCGAAAATGCTACCAGGGGCACGGAGCATCGAAGCCGGCCCGGCCGCTTTGACACCCCCATGAGCAATTCCTACCAAGATACCGACCTGGCCGCCAAGGCGCTCGAACTGGAACGCTTCCTGCCGGAGGGCCGCCAGGCCGAGTTCCGCCAGCTCGTGGCCGCCATGGCCGGACAAGCCGTCCAGAACAGCAGGCAAGCCGAAGAGGCTGCCAAGCTTCGCGACCAGGCTCGCCGCCTGGGTGGGCAACTTAAGTGTCTGGAAGGCATTTTCCGGGCCAACGACCATGCCTTTGCCACGTTCCGCTCGGCCCTGACCCTGTCCAGACGCCTGCGCCGCATGGACGATCTGCCCGAAATGCTGGCCGAACTGGCCCGGGCCATGAACGTCGGCTCCCTGACCTGCCTGCTCTCCCGGGAGTCCTTTGCCGGATTCGTGCCGGCCGGCTTCCCCTGCCCCACGCACAAGTCCCTGTCCGGGGCCTTAAACGCCCTGCCCCGGCCCGACCCCGGGCGTCGGGTCTATGTCGGCCCGGTGGCCGGCCTGCCCCGGCCCGATTTCTTTTTCGATCCGGCCGTGCTGGCCAGGTGCCCGCAGCTGCTGGCCGGATCATGCTTCATCGCGCCGCTCGGCGACAAGTACCAGCCCAAGCGGCGCATCGGGGCCCTGGCCATGGCCGACGCCGATCCGGACCGCTACAACCTGCAAAAAGGCACGGATTTCCTGGAGCATTTCTGCGAGGTTTTGGCCGGCGATCTGCTCCACGTCAAGATCCACGAGGAACTGACCCGGCAGCGCGAATCCGACGAACTCACCGGCATCCCCAACCGGGCCTTCCTGCAGCGCCACGGGCCGGCGCTGTTAAGCCTGGCCGAACGCCGGGGATCGCCGGTGGCCCTGCTCTTTTGCGACCTCAACCGGTTCAAGGCCGTCAACGACACCCACGGCCACGAAACCGGCGACGCGGTGCTGCGCGACGTGGCCCGGGCCATGGCCGTGCGGGTGCGGGCCTACGACTTGCTCGCCCGCCTGGGCGGCGACGAATTCGTGGTGCTGCTGCCCGACGCGGGACCGCCCGAGGCGGCGGTCATGGCCGAACGGATTCGCCAGTGCGTGGTCGAGGTGGCCCAGGATCGGGAACTGTCCGGCAATCCCGGCCTGTCGGTTTCCGTCGGCCTGGCCATGCACACGCCGGGCCAGTCCATCGACGATCTGGTGCGCCTGGCCGATGCGGCCATGTATGCGGACAAGCGCGCCGCCGATCAGGCGTCTTCGTCGTGACAGGCCTGTCCCGGGCCGCGCTCCCCAAAAGAGGCACGCCGGTTCACGGCGGCAACTGTCGTCGCTCCCCAACCCGCCACCCGGCGCATACCCGCCACGGAGCCGCCATGGTCCGTCCTTGCCGCCCCGCTTTCCTCCTGGCCGTCGCCTTGCTTTTCTCCTGCCTGCTGCTTGGCCGGCCGGCGGCGGGCTGGTCCGCGTCCAGGGCCGCCGCCCTGCTCGCCTCCATGACCGTCGAGGAAAAGGTCGGCCAGGTGTTCATGGTCTGGTTTATGGGCCCGACGGTTTCGGCCGACGTGGCCGGGCTCATCCGCGACCGGGGGCTTGGCGGGGTCATCTTGTACAGCGCGCCGGGCAACATCGAAACCCCGGAGCAGGTGGCCGAGCTGACCGCCGGGTTGCAGGCCCAGGCCGCGGCCGGCGGCCACGGCGTCGGCATGCTCGTCGGCGTGGACCAGGAAGGCGCACCGGTGGCCCGGCTGCGCCGGGGCTTTACCCTGTTCCCGAGCCAGATGGCCCAGGCCGCCACGGGCCGGACCGATCTGGTGCGCCAGGCCGCCGCGGCCACGGCCCGGGAATTGTCGGCCGTCGGCATCAACGTCGATTTCGCACCGGTGGCCGATGTCAACGTCAATCCGGCCAATCCCGTCATCGGCATC
>JBKICS010000386.1:0-17502 GCA_046567015.1 Acidobacteriota bacterium
GACACCGACACGGTCATCGGCGTGCTCTGGGCCGCCGGCATGGCGTTTGGCATCATCCTGCTCGACCTCACCCCGGGGTATAAGCCCGACCTCATGAGCTACCTCTTTGGCAGCATCATCACCGTGCCGACCAGCGATCTCTACGCCCTGGCCGGGCTCGATGCGGTGCTGCTGGCCGCCGCCCTGCGCTATTACAACGGGTTCGTGGCCATGGCCTTCGACCGGGAGTTCGCCGCCGTGCGCGGGGTGCCGGTGGGGCTGCTGCACTGCCTGCTGACGGCCTTGGCCGCCGTGTCGGTGGTGCTGCTCATCCGAGTGGCCGGGCTGATCCTCATTATCGCCTTGCTGTCGGTGGCTCCGAGCCTGGCCGTTCGCCGGGCGGCCTCGCTGTGGCGGGCCATGGTCTGGGCGGCCGGGCTCAACGTCGTGTTCTGTCTGTCCGGACTGGCGCTCGCCTACCAGTTCGACCTGACCTCGGGCGCGGCCATCATCGCCGTGGCGGCCGGGGTGTTTTTCCTCTCCCTGGCCCCGGGGCTGGCCCGGAGGCGGCATGGCGCCTGATCCGTCGTCCCGGGGCGCGTCGCCGCTTGACCTGCCGGGGCCGATTGACGCCGAGGCCATGCTGGCCCGGGCCGGCATCGACCCGACCCCCGTGCGCCAGGCCGTGGTCCGGGTGCTGGCCCGGGAGGGCAGGGCGCTGCCGGCCGGCGACATCCTGGCCCTGGTCCTTGCCGAGCACAGCGCCAACAAGGTGACCGTGTACCGCACCCTGGACCTTATCGTGGAAAAGGGGCTGGCGCGGCGGCACAGTTCCGGCGACCGGGCTTTGCGCTACTGCCTGGAGCCGGGGTATGCCGGCCGGCCCCATGGCCATGCCCACTGTCTGCGTTGCGGGCGCATGGAATGCCTGCCCCCGACTGAGGGGCTGGTGGACGTGTCCGCGCTGGGACCGGCCTTGGCCATGGAGGTGGTGGCGGTGGAGGTGCGTATTGATGGCGTGTGCGCCGCTTGCGGCCGAAAGTCGGCCGCGCTCGGGGCGGCGTCCGGGCCGGCGGTTGACGCCGGGACGGGAAACTCTTAAATTCACGGCTTACGCGTGTACCGCACCCTTCCGGACGCCTTACCCATAATTTATGAAGCAAGCCCTCATCTTCGGCGTCTCAGGCCAGGACGGCGCCTATCTGGCGCAACTGCTGCTGGACAAAGGCTACCACGTGGCCGGTACCTCCCGCGACGCCCAGATGGCCTCGTTTGCCAGCCTGCGCGCCCTGAGCATCCGCGAGCGGGTGGACGTCCACTCCGTGACCCTGACCGATTTCCGCAGCGTGCTCACCGTACTGGCCAAGGTCAAACCCGACGAGATCTACCATCTGGCCGGGCAATCCTCGGTGGGGTTGTCCTTTGACCAGCCCGTGGAAACCTTCATGTCCATCGGCGTCGGCACGCTCAACCTGCTGGAAGCCGTGCGCTTTCTCGGCGCGCCGGCGAGGCTCTACCACGCCTCCTCCAGCGACTGCTTCGGCGACACCGGCGGCGCGCCGGCAACCGAACAGACCCCCTTTGCCCCGCGAAGCCCCTACGCCGTAGCCAAGGCGGCCGCCCATTTCGAGGTGGCCAACTACCGCGACGCCTACAGCCTCTATGCCTGCAACGGCATCCTTTTCAACCACGAGTCGCCGCTTCGGCCCAAACGTTTCGTCACCCGCAAGATCGTGGCCGCCGCCGCCCGCATCGCGGCCGGCTCCGGGGAGACCTTGAACCTGGGGAACATCGACGTGGCCAGGGACTGGGGCTATGCCCCGCAGTACGTCGAGGCCATGTGGCGCATGCTGCAGCGAGACGTGCCCGAGGATTTCGTCATCGCCACCGGCCGGACCATCACCTTGCAGCAGTTCGTGGCCGAGGCCTTCGCCGCCCTGGGCCTTGACTGGCGCGACCATGTGGTGGTCGATCCCGCACTTTTCCGGCCCGCCGACATCGCCGTCAGCCGGGCCAATCCGGCCAAGGCCGCCCGCGAACTCGGCTGGGAGGCGACCATGGGGCCGGCCGAGGTGGCCCGGGCCATGGCCGCCCACGAACAACAGGAGATTGCCTCGAAATGAATCGCAAAGTTGCGCTTATCACCGGCGTCACTGGCCAGGACGGGGCCTATCTGGCCGAATTGCTCCTTAAAAAGGGCTACGAAGTCCACGGCATCAAGCGCCGGGCCTCGCTTTTCAACACCCAGCGTATCGACCACCTCTACCGCGATCCCCACGATACCGGCCGCAAGTTCGTCCTGCACTACGGCGACCTGTCCGATTCCACCAACCTGATCCGCATCATCCAGCAGGTCCGGCCCGACGAGATCTACAACCTGGCCGCCCAAAGTCACGTCAAGGTCTCCTTCGAGTCCCCGGAATACACCGCCGACGTGGACGCCCTGGGCACGCTGCGCCTGCTTGAAGCCGTGCGCGTCCTGGGCCTGGAGAAGCATACCCGGTTCTATCAGGCCTCCACCTCGGAACTCTACGGCCAGGTGGTGGAAACGCCGCAAACCGAAAAAACGCCGTTTTATCCGCGAAGCCCCTATGCCGTGGCCAAGCTCTACGCCTACTGGATCACGGTCAACTACCGCGAAGCCTACGGTATGTACGCCTGCAACGGCATCCTTTTTAACCACGAGTCGCCGCTTCGGGGCGAGACCTTCGTCACCCGCAAGATCACCCGGGCCCTGGCCCGCATCAAGCTGGGCCTGCAGGACTGCCTCTACCTCGGCAACCTCTCGGCCCTTCGCGACTGGGGCCATGCCAAGGACTACGTGGAAATGCAGTGGCTCATGCTGCAGCAGGACGCGCCGGACGATTTCGTCATCGCCACCGGCCGCCAGTACTCGGTGCGCGATTTCGTGAAGATGGCCGCCGCCGAACTGGGCATCCCCATCCGTTTCGAGGGGACCGGGGCCGACGAGAAGGGCTACGACGCCAAGACCGGCAAGTGTCTGGTGGCCGTGGACCCGCGCTATTTCCGGCCCACGGAAGTGGAGACGCTCCTTGGCGATCCCACCAAAGCCCGGGAACGCCTGGGCTGGCAGCCGAGGATCACCCTGGAGCAAATGGTGGCCGAGATGGTGCGCTGCGATTTGCGCGACGCCGAACGCGACGCCCTGTGCAAGAGCGAAGGATACACCGTTTTCGACGGCAACGAATAGCCGCCCGGCTTGACACGGCCCCGGGGCGTATCTAGCTCAAGGCTTCGGCGCTTTGTCGCCAAACACCAAGGAGAACGACACATGGCTTACGACATCCGCCTCGTGAAACTCATAAACGGCGAGACCGTCCTCGGCAAATGGGATGAGGCCGCCGGCAAGCTGACCGAAGTGGCCCTTTTGCAGACCATTCCCTCGCAGCAGGGCGTGCAGATGATGCTCTTGCCCTTCGGCTACCCCTTCGAGACCGAAATCGGCGGCGAGATCGACGCCGCCCATATTCTGTATCAATTCAAGAAGTTCCCCGACGAACTGCAGACCAAGTACCTCGAAGCCACCAGCAACCTGACCCTGTCCACCACCGGCGACCTCAAGAACCTGTCGTCCCTGGCCGGCAAGGGCGGCAACATCTCAAATCTGCTCAAGAAATAAGCCAAGGCCCCAAGCCGCCGCCCGGTTCGCCCCGGGCGGCGGCGCATTTGCTTCTTCCCTCCCTCAAGACCGCCCCGGCCCACTGCGGCGGCCGGAGACCTTTCATGCGCGAACTCGTTTCCCGGTTGCAAAAGCCCACCCAGTACCTCGGCGGCGAATGGGGCCGCATGGCCAAGGATCCGGCCGCCGTGCGCGCCCGGGTGGCCCTGGCCTTTCCCGATTTCTACGAAGTCGGCATGTCCTATGTCGGCGGACGCATCCTCTACGAGGCCGTCAACCGGGTTCCCGACCTGGCCGCCGAGCGGGTCTTCGCCCCGGCCGACGAGGCCGTGGCCATCATGCGCGAGACCGGCGCTCGCCTGTGTACGCTCGAAACCGACACGCCGCTTACCGCCTGCGACGTGGTGGCCTTTCACCTCACCCACGAGCTGTGCTACACGAGCGTGCTGCACATGCTCGATCTGGCCGGCATTCCCTTCCGCACGGCCGACCGGGCGACCAGCGGCGAGTGGCCGCTCGTCATTGCTGGCGGCGGCTGCGCCTTTAATGCCGAGCCCATGGCCCCCTTTTTCGACCTCATGGTCATCGGCGACGGCGAAACGGCCCTGGTGGATATCCTCCAGGCCGTGGCCAAGGCCCGGGAAGCGGGGGAGTCGCGGCTGGAACTGCTCCACGCCCTGACCGCCGTCCCCGGCGTCTATGTGCCGGAATTTTTCGACTACGATCCCGAAACCGGGGTCAAGCCCCTGGTTGCCGGCTATGAGCAGGTGGTCAAGGCCGTGGTAGCCGATCTCGATGCCGCCCCGTTTCCCTCCTGCCAGGTGGTCCCCTTTGCCCAGGCCGTCCACGACCGGCTCTCGGTCGAGATCGCCCGGGGCTGCACCCGCGGCTGCCGTTTCTGCCATGCCGGCATGATCTACCGGCCGGTGCGGGAAAGAAGTCTGGAAACCTTGCAAACGCTTGTGGGCGAAGGCCTGGGCCGCACCGGCTACGAAGAGCTGTCCTTTCTGTCGCTGTCCACCGGCGATTTTTCCGCCCTGGAAAGCCTGTTCGCCCAGAGCATCGACCGCTGCCGCCGCGACCAGATCGCCGTGTCCCTGCCATCGCTGCGGGCCGGCACGCTGTCCGATTCCATCCTGTCCATGATGGCCGGCATCCGCCGCACCGGAGCGACGCTGGCCCCCGAGGCCGCCACCCAGCGCCTGCGCGACGTGATTAATAAGGGCATCAGCGAAGAAGACATCCTGTCCCATGCCAAGAGGCTCTTCGAGCACGGCTGGCAGCAGGTGAAGCTCTATTTCATGATCGGCCTGCCCACGGAAACCGAGGACGACGTGCGCGGTATCTTCGAGCTGGCCCAGAAAGTGCTCGCCCAGGCTCCCCGGGGAGCCAAACGCTTGCAGGTCACGGCCGCCATTTCTCCCTTTGTTCCCAAGCCCCATACCCCGTTCCAGTGGGACGCGCAGATCACCCTGGAGCAGATTCGCGGCCGCGTCGGCTATCTGCGGGAGCTTTTTGCCTCCGAGCGCCGGCTGACCCTGCGCTGGCACGAACCGGAGATGAGTTTTCTCGAGGGCGTCTTTGCCCGGGGCGGCCGGGAGCTGGCCCCGGTGGTCGAGGCCGGCTGGCGCAAGGGGGCGCTTTTCTGCTCCTGGATCGACCGCTTCGACCTGGCGACCTGGCTGGAAGTCTTTGCCGAGGCCGGGCTAGAGCCGGCCGATTGGCTGGCCGAGCGCGATCCGCAAAAGCCGCTGCCCTGGGATCATCTCTCCTGTGGCGTCTCGACCGCCTATCTGCGCCTGGAGCGCCGGCGCGCCCTGGACGGGACCGTCACCGGCGACTGCCGCTACGGCGCATGCACGGGCTGCGGCGTGTGCAACGAGGGCGGCCGCAAAAGCGTGCTCACCGCCGACGCCCCCATCATGCCGCGTCTCAACAAACCGGCCCCCGAGCGCGAGGCCGTGGCCGCGCCCCCGCCGCCGCCCAAGGAAGACCTCACCCGCAAGGCGGCCCATTTTCGGGTCTGGTACGCCAAGACCGGCAGCGCCGTGTACTTGAGCCAGCTCGAGCTTGGCCGGGTCATCGAACGGTCGCTGCGCCGGGCCGGGCTCAAGCCTGGCTTTTCCGCCGGCTATCACCCGATGCCGCTTATTTCCTTCGGCCGCGCCTTGCCGGTTGGCGTATCGAGCCAGGCCGAGTGGCTGGGCATCTTTTTGCGCGAGGCCGTTTCCCCGGAGGATTTTACCAGCCGGCTCAATCCCAACCTGCCCGAGGGACTCTCCGTTGTCGGGGTCGAGGAATTGGCCGGTGGACGCAAGGTGGCCCATCCGGTGCTGGAAACCTTCGAGCTGACCCTGCCTGAGGACGTTGCCCCGGCCTGTCTGCAGCACTGGCAGGATTTCACCCGGGCCGAGGCCTTCCCGGTGAGTTGGGAATCGAAAAAGGGGCCGCGCACCATCGACGCCAAGGCCAGCGTCGCTACCGTGGCCGTGGTCGGACCGGCCTCGGTGCGCTTCACCTGCGATTTCGGCGAGTCCTATCTCAGTCCCCTGCGCCTGGTGGAGGCGGTCTGCCCGGAGCTGGTTCGGGGCGGCTACGATCTGGCCAAGACCGGAGTGGCCTTTGCCGACGGCGAGGGCTGGCCGCGCTCGGGGAGCGTCCCGGCTGGGAGCGTCGCCTGATTTTTGGGGCAACACCCTTGAATACGTATTTTTTCTCAAAAGATACCATGGTATGTTCTTGGGCCTGCCGCGCTGACTAAACGATTGTTCAGTATCCTTTCCCGAGGAAAGCCCGCATCCTGGCTCGTTCCCGGCGGCCGGTCGTCCCTGCCGACGTCCGGGCGCGGCCCCAAAGGAGTATCCCCGTATGCGTTGGCCAAAAGTCCTGTTCCTGGCCCTGTTCGTCCTGGCTCTGGCCGCTGTCGCGGCCGGCGCGGCCGAGGCCCCCAAAGTGGTCAAGTTACCCAACGGCCTGACGGTCATGACCATCGAGGACGACCGGTTTCCGCTGGTGGCCGTGCGCCTGTTCGTCCATGCCGGCTCGGGCTACGCATCCCAAAAACAGGCCGGCATCAGCCACCTGCTGGAACATATGGTCTTCAAGTCCACGGAAAAGCGCCCGGCCGGCCAGGTGGCCTCGGACGTCGAAGGCGCCGGCGGCGAGCTCAACGCGGCCACGAGCTTCGACAGCACTGTCTACCGGGTGGATTTGCCCGCCGAGCGCTGGCGGCTGGGCCTCGACGTCATCAAGGACATGATCTTCGGGGCCAAGTTCGATCCGGCGGAGCTCGACGGCGAGCGGCAGGTGGTCCTGTCCGAAATGGCCCGGGGCAAGGACAATCCCGACAGTCGCCTGTTCGAGCTCACCCAGGCCATGGCCTGGCCCGGCCAGGCCTACGGCTGGCCCATCATCGGCTTTCCCGAAACCGTGTCCCAGGTAAGCGCGGCGGATCTGCGCAACTACGTGACCGAGCATTACCAGCCGCAAGCCATGCTGCTGGTGGTGGCCGGCAAGGTGCGGGCCGAGGACGTGGAGCAGGAGGCCGGGGAGTTGTTCGGCAGCCTGGCCAACGACCGCCCCGTGCCGCAACTGGCCACCTACGCCCTGCCTGCCCTGGCTGCCCAGCCGGCGGTGCGGGTCGAATACGGCCAATGGGGCAAGGTGCGCCTGGAGGTGTCTTTTCCCACCCCGGGGCTGCGTAGCGCCGACGAGGCTGCCATGGAAGTCCTGGCCAAGCTGCTCGCCGGCGACGAAACCAGCCGGTTGTATCGCACCTTCAAATACGAAAAGCAGCTCGTGGACGACATCTCCTGCGCATCCATGACCCTGGAGCGTTCCGGGCTTTTCACCATCGACGCGACGCTCGACGCCAAGAACCTGGCCGCCTTCTGGCAGGGCCTGTTGTCCGAGCTGGCCAGGCTCAAGGGCGCGTCGTTCAGTGACAAGGAAATCGAGCGGGTCAAGCTGGGTGTCGAGGACGGCCTGTACAACGCCAAGGAAACCCTGGCCGGCCTGGCCATGAAGACCGGCTATTTCCGCTTCTATGGCTACGACCCCGACGGCGAGGCCAATTATCTGCGCTCCGTGCACCTGGTCGATCAGAAGGCCCTGTCCGACGTCATCGCCGCCACGCTGCGCCCCGAGCGCATGCTGACCGCCGTGCTGGCCCCCAAGGCCGACGAGGCCACCGTCACGGCCGCCGGACTGGCCGACGCGACGGCCAAGTTGTGGCCCGCGCCCCCAAACGGGGCCGCGGCCGAGAAGAATGCCGCGGCCAAGACCGCCCCGGAGACCGTCAACCTCGGGGGCGGCCGGACCCTGGTCCTTCTGCCCGACGCCACCTTGCCCTACGTCGCCGTGTCCCTGGCCTACAACGGCGGCGACGCCTTGCTGGCCAAGGACCATCAAGGCCTGGCTGAGCTTACCGCCAACTGCCTGACCACGGGCACGGCCAAGCTCTCGGCCAACGCCCTGGAAGACTTTCTGGCCGATCGGGCGGCTTCGCTTTCCGCCGCCTCCGGGCGCGATTCCTTTACCGTGGGGGCGCGCTTCCCCAGCCGTTTCCAGGGCGACATGTACGGCCTTTTTGCCGACGTCCTGGCCGCCCCGGCCTTTCTCAAGACCGAGGTGGAACGGCAGGTCAAGGACCAGCTCGCCGCCATCAAGAGCAAGCAGGACGAGCCCATGAGCCTGGCCTTTCGCAAGCTCTTCCCCTTCCTTTTCAGCGACACCGCCTACGCCTACACCCGCCTGGGCGAGGCGGCCACGGTGAGAAGCTTCGGGCAAAAGGACGTGGCCGGCTTTTGGAACACCCAGAAGGCCATGCCCTGGGTCTTGGCCGTGTGCGGCGATTTCGACGCGGGCGCGGTGCGGCGGCTGGCCGAGGCCGTGGCCAAGGCCAGCGGGCCGGCCAAGCCTTTTGCCTTTGCCACGCCGCGCTGGGGCAACGCCCGTCAGGAGAGCGTGACCCTGCCCGAACGCAACCAGACGCATCTCTTCATGGTTTTCCCGGTTCCGGGACTCGATTCCCCGGATACGCCGGGCCTGAGCCTGCTCAACGACGTCCTGGCCGGGCAAAGCGGGCTGCTCTTCACACGGCTTCGCGACGGCGAGAGCCTCGGGTATTCCGTGACCTCGTTTCTGTGGCAGTCGCCTCATGTCGGCTTCCTGGCCTTTTACATCGGCACCTCCCCGGACAAGTCCGAGGCCGCCCTGGACGGATTTCGCCGGGTGACCGAGCAATTGCGGGACACGCCGCTGCCCGACGAGCTCATGGTCCGGGCGAAAAACGTCATGTCCGGCGATTTCTACCGCGAGCAGCAGCGCCTCAAGGCCCGCAGCGGCGAAGCGGCCCGGTCCCTGGCCGCCGGACTGCCGCTGGACCACGACCGGCAGGTCATCGAGGCGGCCCAGGCGGTCACGCCGTCGCAGCTCAAGGAACTGGCCGGCAAATACTTGATCCCCCAAAACGCCTATATCTTCAGCGTCAAGCCGTAAGCGCCGCGCCGGCGACCACGACCGCTTGCACCATAAGCCCCCGACGGGAAAGCCTCCCGTCGGGGGCTTTTTTGCTGGCAATCGCTCCCGGTTTGGGTCATTTGGCTCAAAAAGGAGTGCGGTTATGATGGTTTGCCAAGGACTGCCGACGCCGCTGCAAGTGGCGTTTGGCAATGGTCGGTTCACCGGGGTCTGCGACGCCACCCCGGACAAGGGCGGGGCCGGGGAGGGCTTTCGGCCCCACGAACTGCTGGAGGCGGCCCTGGGGTCGTGTCTGGTCATGATCATGACCATGTACGCCACTGCCCACGGCATCCCTCTAAGGGGGGCCACGGTGACGGTGACGCTGGACCGCTCGGACCCGGACGTGGCGGCCTACGGCTGCGCCATTACCCTGGAAGGAGAGATCAGCGAGGCACAGCGGAGCAAGATCCTGCGCGCGGCCCGGGCCTGCCCGGTGCGCCGCACGCTCGGCTGCAAGGTCGTGGTGACGGAATCTGCCTGAACCGTCATGATCGCAGCGTGAGGTCGGTCGCGCGACGGCTGGCGCTTAGCCCAGGCCGGAGCCAGGACGGCGGCGGCCAGTGTCGGCGGCAAACGCCGGGGGGCTTTGCGCGACGGCTTACCAAGGCTTGGACCGCGGGCCTTGGGGGAGGAGGGTTTGCTCTACTGGCGCAATTTGTCGGCGGTGATCATGCGGATCAGGATGACGATGAGGCAGGCGGTGAAAACCCCCAGCGACAGATAGCCGAAGAAGGCTTCCGAGGCGGTCAGCAGGCGCAGCTGGGGCGTTGGGGCACAGTCGGCGCAGCCGGTGTTGGTGAACTGGGACACGCTGAAATACAGGCAGTCCCGAAAGGATTCGGCGGGTTTGCCGTTGCAGATGATCTGGAAGGCCATGAATGTCCGGGCGTAGCCGGCAATGACGCAGGCGGCGTAGACCGGCAGGGACACGGCCAGGATGACGAGGCTTCGAAACAGCAGCAGGGACAGGAGAATCAGCGTGGGAAAGGTGACGGAAAAGGCAAAGGCCAGGAAGATGATCTGATCGGGCGAGGTGGTCTTGGCCTGGCTCAAATAGACCAAAAAGCCCAGAAACGGCAGGGAGACGACGAGCCCGATCAGGGCCAGGACGGATCGCAGGCTCATGACCGCCTCTGCTCTCCGGGGCGTTGGTAAAAAACGCCCCGGTCCGTTGGTTAGGGGAGACCGGCCAACGCCGGTTACGCCCACGGCCCACCGCTGCCCGGCCCCTTGGCCGCCGGCGGCGAAATCCGACTAGGCCCGCACCATAAGGGCATTGACCAGACGCATGAGCAGTTCCGGCCGGTTGTGCAGATCGGAATTCTGCAAAAACACCCGCCGCTGGTGGAAGCGGTCCTTGAGCGTGGCCAGATAGCGGTCTCGGTTTTCCACCAGGGAAGGATCATACAGGGCCGTATAGCCCGGCAGGAGCTTTTCGATGCTCTCGGGCTTGGGCAACTGGGCTCCGGGCAGGATGTCCCAGTCCTCCCATTCCAGGCGTTCCAGCAAGAGCGAGGTCTGCAGCGTCAGCGAGCTTTGCAGCGGGATCTTTTGCAGCTCCTGGTCGGACGTCTTCCAGAACCCGACGGAGTTGAAGGAATAGCCCGTGGCTCCGGTTTCGAAGACGTGTAAGAAGGCTTCCACGTCCTTCCACAGCTCGTAGACCCGGAAGGGGTTGGCGAAGGGCTCGAAGACGAGCTTTTTAAGCTCCTCCTCGCTGACGTTCTCCGCCAGATTGCGCCGGGTCATGAGCGAGGCGCCCATGGCCACGGCCAGATGCTTGTCGGCGAAGCGCACCACCGGCGGCAGGCAGGTGTCCTTCATGAGCCAGACCATGATGTCCGGGAAGGAACAGCGGTTGACGTAGGCCCCGAGCAGATCGCGGTCGATAAGCGCCCGGCCGTTGGGGTTGCGCACGTCCTGCCCGAGCGGCAGCACCTGGCCGCCCGCGTCGGTCAGGCCCAGGTTCATGGTGGAGATCATGTAGCGCCAGTCGTCGTGGCCCGTCGGGCGCGAATCGGTCTTGTCGAACAGGGTCGGTTCCCAGACCCGGCAGACCTTGTTGGCGCAGTCGATCTGAAACGCGTCGTCGTGGAGCACGACCTTGGAAAAACCGGCCGGCAGGGTGCCGCCGTTGTCGTGGGAATTGGTGTGGGAGGACTTGCCCGTGCCGGAGAGGCCGAAAAAGGCGATGGAGCGCTTGCCCCGGGCCTTGACCTCGGCTTCGGCGCAGCCGGAAAAGTCGATTTCCTTGATGCCGCCGTGGCAGGCGGCCATGGAAAGGCGCATGCCCGAGGTCCAGGCCAGGGTCAGGGTGCCTTTCTTGCGCTCGCCGAAATAGCGCATGCCGAGGTTGAAGATGACGTTGGCGTCCTCGTCCACCAGGGCGAGCTGGGAGCCGCCGGCATTGTGGTAGTAGGGGTCGTCGGTGGACCAGTGGTTGAATCCCACCACCAGGATGTCGGGAATGGGGAGCCTGGGGCTTTTGGCGTAGGCCTCGGCCAGTTCCTCATAGGGCGTGAAGTTGGCCAGCCAGTTGAAGACGTTGACCGCGTCGTCCTCGGTGGCCACGATGGTGGCCTTGATCATGAGGTCCGTATCCAGGCCCAGGATGGCCTCGGCCTTTATAAGCGGATAGCGCTGCATGGCGTAGACGGCCTCGCGCAGGTCGGCCTCGACCTTGCGCCGTTCCACCGGCTCCATGCGGGTGTAGAACCGCCGGGCCTTGGCCGTGCGGCCGACGATGCGGCCGTGGCAGTTGTTGAGCACGGTGGCCCCGTCCGGGAGCCCCAGCCGCTTGGCGGCCGGCGGATAGATGGGCAGGTCGGTGTCCATGACGTCGTGCTGGCGCTTGGCCAGTTCGTAGGCCTCGGCCGCGGTCACTTTGCGAACGCGCTTGTCCAGACAAATGGTCTGGGCGATGGATCGGAGCGCCGGCATTTCGGTCATGTCGTCGCGGTAGTAATCGTGGCTGGCAAGGCTGGCCATGAACCCTCCATGGAGAGATGAATTGGCGTTGGGTATTACGCGGTCGGACCGCTTGGGTAAACCGTTTTTTCCGGTGAATCAGCCGCGTTTCCCTGGTGTGAAGCGCTTGGGATCAATGCCGTACTTCTTCACCTTGTAGTTGACCACACGGTAGCTTTCCCGCAGGTCTCGGGCGGCCTGGTACATGTTGCCCCGGGCCTTTTTAAGCGCTTCCACCAGCAGTTCCTGCTCGAACTTGGCCACGGCCTCGCCAAAGGACAGGGACGGTTCCGTGCCGGAGGATTCCCCGGTCTGCAGGGTCGGCGGCAGATGGTAGGTGCGCACCACCGCCTCGTCGCACAGCGTGGCGGCCCGTTCCATGCAGTTGGCCAGTTCCCGGACGTTGCCCGGCCAGTGGTACTGGTTGAGCAGATCGATGGCCGGCGTGGAGATGCGGCGCACGCTCTTGCCGGTGCGGGCGGAAAAGTCCTCCAGAAAGTGCTCGGCCAGGGGCAGGATGTCGCCCATGCGGTCGCGCAGCGGCGGCACATAGAGGGCAAACACGCCCAGGGCGAAAAAGAGGTCTTCGAGAAACGTCCCCTGGGCCATGGCCTCTTCCAGGGAGACGGTGCTGGCGGCCACCACCCGGGCGTCCACGGCCACGGGCTTGTCACTGCCAAGCCGGGCCACGGTGCCTTCCTGGATGACCTGCAGCACCCGGGCCTGGGCGCTGGGGGCCAGGGACTCGATAGCGTCGAGAAAGACGATACCGCCCTGGGCCAGTTCGAAAAGGCCCCGTTTGGAGCGCGTGGCCTTGGAACGTTCGCCCTTCTGGACGCCGAAGAGGTGTTCCATGATCGCTTCCTGGGGCATCTCCCCGCAGCCCAGGCGCAGAAACGGGCGCTGGCGGCGGTTGCCCTGGCCGTGCAGGCAGCGGGCCAGGAATTCCTTGCCCGTGCCTTCCTCGCCCCGAAACAGGACCGGATCGTCGGAGTCGGCGGCCTGGGCGATCTGGCGCAGAACCAGCCGGATGCTCTTTGACACGGCCACGGGCTGGCTCGGCGCTTCCTCGGCCGGCATGTCCTCGGCCGGCTGGGGGAGGGCCGGCGCGGCCCGGCGCGAGGTGTCAAGCTCGTCGCGAAGGCGCAGGGCGGCGTTGCCGATGATGCCGCCGACCACGCTTAAAAATTCCCGATGCGCCTCCAGAAAGACCATGGGGGCCTTGGGCAGGTCGATGGAAAGCGCCCCGACCACGCCCGAGGCGGCCACTGGCGTGAATCCGTCCACATGGCCGTCCGGGGTCGGCACGGTCACCGGCACGCACAGGTGGGACAGGTTGGAGAGTTCCTCGGGCGGGCGGCCGATGAAGTCCGGGTGGTCCTTGACGTCCTGCAGGATGAGCGAGCGCCTGGAGCCGATGACCTGGCCCATGCTGATGGGGGCCGGACCGTAGAGATGGTCCAGCCCCTGCTGGCGGCCATGGGACAGGACGATGCGCGCGCCCGGCTGGGGCAGGTCGTGCAGTTCCAGGCAGACGCGGCGGTAGCCCAGGGCCTCGACCAGTACGGCCAGGGCGTTTTCCAGTCCCCGGCGCACGGCCCGGCCCGGGCCGGTGACGGCCACGATGCGCGCCAGCGCGCCGTAAAAGGCCGGACCGGCCCCGTCAAAGGACGTGAGCGCGTCGATCACGCGGCCTGGCTCGCTGCGGCGGCTTGGGCCCCCAGGGCCAGGGCCGTGCGGTTGACCTCGACGAGCTTGGGTTTGAGGTATTTTTCGATGGAGCGGGTGAGCGCCTCCACCGTGAAGGGCAAGGCCCCGCAGGCCGCCGCCGCGCCAAGCAGCACGGTGTTGGCGGCCTTGGCCGTGCCGGCCTGTTCGGCCAGGCTGATGCAGGGAATCATGACCACCCGGGCGGCGAAGCCCTTGGCGGTCTCGAGCACCTGCGCAAGCGGCGGATAGCATTCCCGGCCCAGGCACACGCCGACGGGCTGCAGGCTTTCGCTGTTGCCGACGACAAACCCGCCGCGCTTAAGCATGGGCAAGGCGCGCAAGGTTTCCAGCAGCTCGAATCCCAGGATCACGTCGGCTTCGCCCGGAGCGATGATGGCGCTTTTGTAGCCGCCGACGAGCAGCGTCGATTCGACCACGCCGCCGCGCTGGGCCATGCCGTGGATCTCGCCCGAGGTCACGGGCAGACCGGCGTCCAGGGCGGTGCGGGCGAGCAGGGTCGTTGCGGTCAGGGTTCCCTGGCCGCCCACGCCGGTGAAAAAGATGCGGGCGCGAGTCATTTCGTCTCCTTCTTGCCGGGCTTTATATCCGGGGAGAGCTGGACGCAGAACATGCAGCCGTCGCACTGCTCGGCATTGATGGAAAACACCCCGTCGACCATGGCAAAGGCCGGGCAGGCCAGGTTGTCGCGCACGGTGAGGCACGCGGCGGGATCGCCGGCCACCCGGGCGGGCAGGGTCTTTTTCGCCTGGCCCACGCGCCGGGCGTGGATGGGGCAGGGGTATTCGGCCACCAGCACGCGCGGGCCGCGCTGCTGGGACAACTCGGTCAGGGCGGAAAGCGTCGCCTTGTGGTTGAGCGGATTGACCTTGACCGGCTCCACGCCGCAGGACCGAATGAGCGCCATGAGGTCCACCGGGTTGGGATTCTCGCCGAAGATGGTGGTGTCGACCCCGGGGTTGGGCTGGTGCCCGGTCATGGCCGTGGTGCGGTTGTCCAGAATGACGATGAGAATGTCGTGGTTGTAGGCCACGGCGTCAATGAGGCCGGTGATGCCGGAGTGGAAGAAGGTCGAGTCGCCGATAAACGCCACGACGGGCTTGCCCGAGGCCCGGGCGAAGCCGGCTCCGGTGGAAATCGACGAGCCCATGCACAACAGGAAGTCGGCGGCCCGAAAAGGCGGCAGAAAACCCAGGGTGTAGCAGCCGATGTCCGAGGAGTAGACGGCCGAGTCGCCGTAAACCTCGCGCACGGCGTAGTAGGCGGCCCGGTGGGGGCAGCCGGCGCAGAGGTTGGGCGGACGCCGGGGCAGGTCGGCCGGCACGGCCAGGGTGTCAACGACGGCGGCCGGGCGGCCGAGGAAGGCGCGCACGGCTTGGCGGACGTTGGCTGTGGAGAACTCGCCGCGCCGGGGCAGGTGTTCGCCCTTGCCCGTGATTTCCACGGCGATGCCCCGGGACTGAGCCAGGGCGCGGATCTCGGTTTCCAGCACCGGTTCCAGTTCCTCGACGATGAGCACCTTTTTGCAGGAACCGAGGAAGGCGGCGATGCGGTTTTCCGGCAGGGGGTAGGTCATGCCCAGTTCCAGCACCCGTACCGTGCCGGTGAGGCCGTCTTCTTCCAGCACGTCGGAGAGGTAGTTGCGGCTGACGCCGGAAGCGATAAATCCCAGGTCGCCGGAACCGGATTCAACGTTGTAGGGCGAGGCGTCGGCCTCGGCGCGAAGGGATTCGAGCAGGGCCAGCAACCGGGCGTGCATGACCCGGGCCGAGGCCGGCAGCGGCACGAACCGGGCAGGATCCTTGACGAACGGTTTCTCGGCCGGGGTCGTCGGCATGTCGCCCACGGTGACCGGGCCGCGCACATGGTTGATGCGGGTGGTAGTGCGCAGCAGCACCGGGTTTTCGATGCGCCGGGACAGGAGCAAGGCGTCGCGGGCCATGTCCTTGCATTCCTGGGCCGTGGCCGGCTCGAAGCAGGGCAGGCCGCCCAGGCGGGCGTAGATGCGGTTGTCCTGTTCGTTTTGCGAGGAATGGCAGCCCGGGTCGTCGGCCGAGAGCAGCACCAGTCCGCCCGGAGCCGAGACGTAGGCCAGCGTCATGAGCGGGTCGGCGGCCACGTTGACGCCGACGTGCTTCATGGTCACAAGCGTGGGCAGCCCGGCCAGGGCCGCGCCGCCGCCCACTTCCAGGGCGACCTTCTCGTTGACCGAATACTCGAAATAATACGGCGCGCCCTGGCTCAGGCGAAAAAACGTATCCGGGACTTCCGAGGACGGCGTGCCCGGGTAGCAGGTGACGAACCGGACGCCGCCTTCCAGGGCTCCCCTGGCGATGGCTTCGTTGCCAAGCAGCAGCAGGGTTTCCCCGGCGGCTGCGCTCAAGAGTTCCTTGCCCACGTTTCAAACCTCCAACGCGGAATGGACGCCGGTTGCGGCGTCCGTCGTTCCCGACGATTCGGGACAGTGCTGCCAGGCGTCATCCCGGGGCGGTTTCGCCCCGGGACGGTCTAGCCGTTGGTCTTGGCCGCGCCGGCGGTCTTGGCCTTCAAGTCGGCGATGCGGGCGTCGATGAAACTGGCGTTCTGGACATTGCCGTCGGCCTTCATGCGTTCGTAGGCGGCCAGGGCTTTCTGCCACTGCTGGGCCGCTTCGGCCGTCACGGCCAACTGGCGGTCGATGGTCATGGAAAAGGCCTTGGGCGCGGAGCCGACCATGGCTTCGAGCACGTCCACGGCCTTGGCGTTCTGGCCGGCATTCGACAGGGCCGTGGCCTGGCCCAGGGCGGCGATGGTCTTCATGCCGACCGGGGCGGACTTGGCCACGATTTCGAAGGCCGTGGCGGCCTTGGCGAAATCATTGAGTCCCTGGGCGGTCTTGGCCACTTCCAGATAGATGCCGGGCTGAACGCCGGCCGGAGCGGTCTTGGCCAGGCCTTCCAGGGCGGCGATGCGCTCGGCCCCGGCCTTGGTGGTGATGATTTCGCCGAGAGCGGCCTCGGCTTTTTCCACCTGGCTCTTCTGATAGACGCCGTAGAGGGCGTAGCCGCCGGCAGCTACCAGGATGATGGCGGCCGCGGCCAGGGAATGCCGCCAATACTGCACCGGAGCGCGCAGAACGGTGGGGATGTCGGAAGCCTTGTCCGAGCCGGGCTTCTGGGAAAAAGAATCAGTCATGGAAGACGCCTCCAAAGCGCGTGCGAGTTTCATGAAAAAGGGGGTTCAATTAAGCACAAAGGGGTGGGAGTGTCAAAAGGAGACAGACGGCAGCGACGTCGGAAACGGCCGCCGGACCGGGAGTCAGGCCTCCGGAATCCAGGTCGATCAGGCGGCCAGGGCGGCCCGGGCCGCGCCGATGAGTCCGGCCCGGGCCGAGGCGTCCTCGATGAGAACCAGTTCGGCCCGGCCCGGGACCAGGGGGCGATGCGCGGCAAAGGCGGCATAACCGTCGCGCATGGCCGAAAAGACCTCTTCGTCCAGGCGGTTGGCCCGGGAGCCCAGGACCATGACCGCCCCGATGGGCCGGCGGACATGCACTTCCGCGGCGAGCATGGCCAGATGCGCCCCAAGGGAGCCGTAGACGCCGGCGGCCTCCTGGCGGGCCAGGGGATCGTCGCCGGTGAGGCGCTCGTGGAAAAAGGGGATGGCGCCCTCGACCTCGAGGTCGT
>JBKICS010000387.1:0-6924 GCA_046567015.1 Acidobacteriota bacterium
ATGGCCATGGGCAAGACCGGCGACGGCGCGGTGGTTCTCTATCCCCAGGGCGTGGCCATGGGCGTGTCGCTGTTTTCCCTGGCCGTCACCGTGCTGGTGGCCATCCGGGGCCGGGGGCTGTTGCGCCTGGTGCCGATTTTGTGCGGCATCGGGGCGGGGTATGTGGCCAGCCTGTTTCTGGGGCTGGTGGATTTTTCGCCGGTGGCCGCCGCGCCGTGGTTCGCCATGCCGTCGTTCGTGGGGCCGGAGTTCAACCTCGACGCCATCCTGGTGATCGTGCCCGTGGCCATCGCCCCCATCATCGAGCATTTCGGCGGAGTCATCGCCATCGGCCAGGTGACCGGGCGCAACTACCTGGAAAATCCGGGCGTGCACCGCTCGCTCATGGGCGACGGCGTGGCTACCTTCCTGGCCGGCTGCCTGGGCGGCCCGCCGCTGACCACCTACGCCGAGGTCACCGGCGCGGTGTCGCTTATAAAGATCTACAATCCGGCGCTCATGACCTGGGCGGCGGCGACGGCCGTGTGCCTGGCCTTTGTCGGCAAGCTCGGGGCGCTGCTGCAGACCATCCCCTCCCCGGTGATGGGCGGGATCATGCTGCTGCTGTTCGGCGCCATCATGGTGGTCGGGCTCAATTCCCTGGTGCGCGAGGGCGCCGACCTCATGGAGCCGCGCAACATGGCCATCGTGGCCCTGGTCATCGTCCTTGGCATGGGCAGGATGGTCTTTTCCTTTGGCGGCATCCACCTGGAAGGCATCGGCCTGGCCGGCGTGGTGGGGGTGGTCTTAAACGCCGTGCTGCCGCGCTCGCCCAAGGACGCCTGACGGCGCGGCCGGTATCGAAGCGGAACCCCCCGGGCGATGCGCCCGGGGGGTTTTTTTATGGGGTACGGGGGCGTTTGCGCCTCGGATCGGCTGGCATGCCGCTTGCTGTGAGCTGGGCAAGCGGAGGTTACGCCCATGTTCTTGGAAAAACTTATCCTGGTATCCATGGTGGTTGTGTTCTGCTTTGCCCTGTCCCGCATGGCTGATGCCGTTTTAAAACCGCATTCGGTCGATTAACGAAATAAAAAAGTGAAACACCGCGTCCGCCGCCAAGGCGGGACGCGGCCATTGAGGGCCGGCATGATTGCCGGCCCTTTTTTTGTGTCCGGGGAGTTTGACGGTTGCGCCGGACCGGGGATTGCGTCATGTAATACTCATGAATCCCGGGAAATCAGTACGCGGCCTGGGGCACGCCCGTTTCTTCATGTCGCTTTTCTCCGTATGTCTGGCCTTGGTCGTGTTGCAGGCCTCCCCGGCCAGCGCCCGGGTGCTCGCGCGCGTCCTGGCCGCCGTGTCCGGCGTATCCCTCCAGCCGGTCGCGGCCGCCTTGTCCCGCGACGACACCCCGTTTTTCGCCGACGAGATCGCCGGGACCAAGGCGGTCATCGACGCGCAACCGCGCTCACCGGGCGGCGGGCCCTCCGACTGCGCGAGCCTCGTCCCTCCCTTCCTGGACGCCAATCCCTCGGTGATCGCCGCCACGGCCGCGGCCGGCTCCACGGCCGCCCGCACCGGCTACGGCGGTTCCTACGCCAGGGGCGGCTTCTCTGCCGGCGTCGCCCCCGGCGGCTACGACACCCTCGCCATCTGGGCCGAACGGCCCGGGGACATCTTTGGCCGCTTTCTCGATCCGGCCACTCTGGCCCGGCGGGTGTCGGCCTTTCTGGAATGGGCCAAATTCACCGGGACGGCGTCGTCGTCCCGGCCGGGACGGTTCCCAACCTGGGACTGTACCGGGGAATGGGCGCAGCACCCACGGCTTTCCCGGCCATCGACCTGCTTTTCTTGCGGCCGTGACGAAATGGATCGGCCGGCGTCTGCCCGGGGAGGGAACTGGTATGGAACGCCGTCTCGACAATGTGCTGCATGAATTGTTTGGCGACTTCGCCAAGGTTGTAGCCAGGCATTCAATTGCACAAATAGTTGGCTTTGCTTTTGCAATATCCCTCTGGAGCTGTTAATTGGCCTATTCAAGTGGAAGAGCGCCATGTTGGCCCGGGAGGGGCAAGGGCGGGGACAGCCGTTGAACGCCTGGAGTATTCATTAAAAATGATTCACGTTTTATTGGCCGGCCCGGTTCTTGCGGCGGCCCTGCGGCCGCAAAACTCCGGGCCGCGACCCGCTACCCCCGGCGCGGGCTGGTGCAGGATTTGATAAAGTTAAACACATGCCATGCGGAGAGAGCCGCCGTGAGTCGTTTCCCGGCAGCCCCGCGTGATGACACCGCACAGCCTCGGAGGTTCAGACGATGACGGAAGTATTTCCCCGGACTAAACCCGACCGCCGCTACCTCCCGGATATACCCTCGAAACAGGGGTGTCGGCGGACCAGCGGGACGCGCTATTTTTCCCAGGGGCCGGCGGATGTGTACAGCGCCAACGGCAAGTACCGCTATTGCTCGGGCAAGACCGTGGACATCTCCGAGGGCGGGATGCTGCTTGAGCCGGACAAGCCGGTGCGGGTGGGCGACAGGGTGGTGCTGCGGTTCTTTTTAAGCCCCGGCGTCATGCCCGAAGGCTACGAATCCTTCGTCAAGCTGCCGGCCCGGGTGGTGCGCATGGACGCCGCCACGGGACAGGCGGCCTTTGAATTCGAAAAAAACATCTCTGAATATTTTCGCCGCAAGCGCTGGCGGTATTATGAAACCGTCTCCCTGCTCGGCATCCTGATCACCCTGATCGGGGTGTGGTTCATCAAGAAAGAGAGCATCTTCTATTTCTGGTTTGACGTGCCCGTGTTTCTGTACGGGCTGTGCGCGGTGTTCTACCTGCTCTCCCGCTTCCTGTTCGCGGCCATGTACCGGCCCTCGCCGGTGGTTCCCGGGTACAAGCCCAGCGTGTCGATCATCATTCCCTGCTTCAACGAGGAGGACTGGATCGAAAAGACGTTGCGGGGCTGCCTCAACCAAGCCTATCCCGAGGAACTGCTCGAAGTCATCCTGGTGGACGACGGCAGCACGGACAATTCCGTGGCCAGGGCCCGGGCCTTCCAGGACAAGATCCGCGACGAGGTCGGGGACCGGCTGACCATCCACGTTTTCCCGCAAAATCAGGGCAAACGCCACGCCCTGGCCGCTGGCGCGCGCCTGGCCAAGCATGAACTGGTGGTCTTTGTCGATTCCGACAGCTTCCTGCAGCCCGACGCCGTCCTCCATCTGGTCCAGCCCTTCCACAATCACCGTATCGGCGGCGCGGCCGGACGCTGCGAAGTGGAGAACAAGTGGACCAACGTGCTGACCCGCATGCAGGCCGTGCGCTACTTTATCGGATTTCGCATCTTCAAGGCGGCCGAGAGCATTTTCGACGTGGTCACCTGCCTGTCCGGGCCCCTGGCCTGCTACCGCCGCGACGTGCTCATGCGCTACCTCGAACCCTGGGTGAACCAGAAGTTCCTCGGCCGGCCGGCCACGTTCGGCGACGACCGCAGCCTGACCAACTTTGTGCTCGGCAGCCACTACGTGGTCTACCAGCACACCGCCGTGGCCAGCACCATTGTGCCGTCCACCTACGGCAAGTTCTACAACCAGCAGATGCGCTGGAAGCGCTCCTGGCTGCGCGAGAGTCTGCGGGCCTGCACGTTCATGTGGTTCAAGGAGCCGTTCATGGCCATCTCGTTCTACCTGGGCCTGCTTCTGCCGCTGATGGCCCCGGTGGTGGTGCTGCGGGCCTTCGTGTTCATGCCCGCCGCCTACGGCATCTGGCCCACCATGTATCTGGCCGGCGTGTTGCTCATGAGCATGCTCATGTGCACCTCGTACCTGCTTATCAAACGCTCCAATCTGTGGCTTTACGGTGTGCCGTTTTGCTTCTTCTACCTCTTCGTGCTCTTGTGGCAGATCGTGTGGGCCGTGCTGACCTTCTGGAAGTCCGACTGGGGGACACGGCCGTCGAAGCATGACAAGGGCCAGGCCATGGGCTGACGCCCCGCGAATTGATTCAACCCACAGACACGGGACGCATGCCATGAGAAAATTCTTTCGCTATCTGCTGCAATACGCCATCCTGGCGATCTTCGCCTATTTCGTCTACCAGACGGCCTTCAAGCGGGACGCCCCGCCGGTCCACGACCAGGCCGCCTGGACCCAGCGCGACGGCTTCGTGGCCATAAGCTACGGCGGCATCACCATCGACGAGGACGTGACCGCGCTGGTCTCCAAGAAACGCCTGCGCGAGCATCTTGAGACCCTGCACAAGGCCGGCTACCAGACCGTCACCACGGCCGATCTGGTCGATTTTTACGAGCACGACAAACCGCTTCCGGAAAAGGCCCTCTATTTGATGTTCGAGGGCGGCCGCAAGGACAGCGTGCTCTTTAGCCAGCCGGTGCTGACCGGGGTGGGCTATAACGCCGCCCTGTACCTCTCCGGCGACCGGTTGACCGGCTGGAACCGGTTCTTCGTGCGCCGCTCGGAACTCAACAAGATCGCCAGCAATCCCTTCTGGGACGTGGCCTCCATGGGCTACCATTCCGAGCTCATCAACCAGACCCCCCAGGGCGGCTACGCCTACTACCTGACCGAACGCCTCCGGGGCGCGCCCGGCACGCCCGAGGAAACCGAGGCCGCTTTCGCGGCGCGGGTGACCGAGGATTACCGGCTGGCCAGGCAGACCATCGTCGACATGACCGGGATGACGCCCCAGGGCTACCTGTTCATGCCGGCCAACACCCTGGGCGTAAGCCTGCCCGAGGCCGAGGCCCTGCCCAACGAGGAGGCCCTGGCCCAAAACTTCCCGCTGGCCTTCACCCGCATCGGCGAGACCTACAACCCCCGCGACGCCAACCCCAGACGCCTCACCCGCATGCAGGTCGCGCCGGACTGGAGCGCCGACCGGCTGCTCCTGGAGATCGAGGCCCGCCAGCCCAAGTCGCGCTTCATGGATTTCTCCCAGTCCGTGCGCCAGGGCATGTGGCAGATCACGGTCGGGGACCTCTCCGCCGAGGGCGACCGCCTGGCCCTGGCCGGGCCCCTGGGCAAGGACGCCTTTGCCCGGCTGCGCGGCTCCGAGGGGTTCGAGAACTTCCTGTGCCAGGTCAAGACCACGCCGCCGGTGGGCGGGGCCAGCGCCATCTATCTGCGCTACCGCGACGCCGGTTCCTTCGTGCGCATCCGCACCACGGCCGAGCGGGTGACGGTCCAGGAGAAAAACGGCTCTTCGCTCAACACCATCTTCCAGTACGCCCTGCCCCAGGACCGCCCTGTCGGCCCGGTGGCCTACGACATCTGCGTCAAGGGCAACCGGCTGCTCCTGGCCGTGGACGGCAAGACCGTCAGCACCTATCCCATTCCGCTGACCGCCGACACCAGCCGGGGCAGCTTCGCCCTGGGCTCGTTTATCGAGGAAGCGGCCGCCACCGAGCCGGCCGTGTTCGCCGATCTCAACCTGACCACCTTCCCGGCCCGCTGGATCAGCGCGCCGACCATCGGCGACGTGCCCTTAGGCGAGGCCCGCACCCTGACCGCCGTGGTCCTGCCGGCCGACACCCTCCAGGCCGATCCCCTGCGCGACGCCGCCGCCCTGATCACCGCCGCCATAAACGGCGTCAGCGTCGTCCTCGACCTGTCCGGCAGCGATCCCGCCGTCGTCGAGGACACCGTGCGCTTCGTGCAGTCCGCGCCCGGCTCCATGGTCTTTGCCAAGCTTCTGCACGGCTTTGTCCTGTCCCTGGGCAGCCTCGAGGACCTGAGGCGGCTTGGGACCACCATCGACTCCCTGCACGCCAAGGGCTTTGCCGTGGCTCTGCGGGTGGACGCGGCCGGCCAGGCCCGGCTGCTGGAGCTTGACCGCGCCGTCAAGCCGGACTGGCTGCTCTTCGATACGCCGCCGGCGGCCGACGACAGCGCCATGATCCCCCTGGAAAACCGTTTTGACCGGTCCCGTATGCTCTTTCGAGCCGCGACCGCGCCCGGCTCTCAAACCATTTCCTACGATGTGAAGAGGTAGCGCCATGGTACTCAAAGGCATTTTACTGACCCTGGCGCTGGCTCTGGCCACGCCTGGGGCCGCCTCGGCCGCGGACGCCTCGGTGGTGACGCTGTTGCGCCAGTCCCAGCAAGCGGCCGCCCGGGGGCAGGTGGAGCAGGCCATGGAGCTGGTCAGCCAGGCCCTGGCCCAGGATCCGGCCTATCCGCCCCTGTGGAACCAGAAGGCCACGCTGCAGATCCGGGCCAAGGATTACGCCGGGGCCATGGACACACTCACTGTGGCGCTCAAGGTCGAGCCGCAAAATCCCGAAACCAATATCCTGGCCCTGGCCGCCCTGCTGCGCCTGGACGAAAAAAGCGGCGGCAAGGACGCGGGCCTTTCCCGGTACGCCGCGGGCATAAGCGAAGACGTCGGGGCCACGCTTATCGTCGATCTGCTGGCCAAGCCCGCCGCCAAGACCGATCTCAAGCGCTTCCTGGCCGTGTGGAGCCCGGCCTCGGCCGAGGGCCGGACCGCCGCCCGGCTGGCCGCCGGCTATGCCGTGGCCGACCCCGCCGCCCTCAAGGATCTGGCCGGGGCCGCGCCGGGCTCGGCCCGCAAGGACGTGCTGGCCTCGCTGCAGTTCTACGCCGGCAAGGACATGCTGGCGGAGAAACGCTTCGACCTGGCCAAGGCGCTGCTCGAACAGTCCGGCAAGAACGGCTACGACAAGGTGGCCGTTGGCGGCGAACTCGGCTGGGTGCTCTACAACCAGGGCCAGACCGCCGCCGCCGCCGACCTGTGGGAAAAGGACTGGCGCAACGCCCCGGACGTCGGCCGCTGGGCCTCCTGGATCGCCGACGCCCGTCTGGTTTCCAAGGACTACAAGCGGGCCGCCGACTTCCTGGAAAAGAGCCTGCAGTTTGATCCGAAAAATCCGGTGCTCCAGGGCCAGTACATCCTGGCGCTCGAAGCC
>JBKICS010000388.1:0-4899 GCA_046567015.1 Acidobacteriota bacterium
CTGATCCCATCCCCCACGCGGAACCGGCGTTGCCCGGGCCGGGCAGGCGTAGCGAGCCCTTTTCCCAAATGAAACGGCCGGGACGGTAATCCGTCCCGGCCGTTTTGGTCTCAAAAGCCCTCCCTGCCTATTCCGGCACCACTTCCAGCACCGGTTCGCCGTAGGTATCGGGAACCGTGGCCTTGATGCGCAGCAGGCTCGACCAGCGGCGCAGCGTGCCGACGATGACGATGGCCATGAGCACCAGCACGACAACCGCCAGGGTGGCCAGCAGGTAGAGCCCCTTGGGCAGGTAATTGTTCGTGATCTGCAGATAGCCGGCCCAGACGGTGACGCCGACCATGGCCAACCCGGGTACGGCCGTCATCCAGGCATAGCGGGCCTTGCCCATGCGGATGATCATGGTGGTGCCAATCAGCAGGCCCACGGCGGCCAGCAGCTGGTTGGACATGCCGAACAGCGGCCAGATGGTGGAGATGTCGCCGGTGTAGACCAGATAGCCCCACATGAAGGTGAAAATGGCCGAGGTGGAGAGGATGCCCGGCATCCAGTGCTTTTCCTGGAACTTGGGGATCACCTGGCCGATCATTTCCTGGAGGAAGAACCGGCCCACCCGGGTGCCCGTGTCCACGGCGGTCAGGATGAAGACGGCCTCGAACATGATGGCGAAGTGGTACCAGTAGTCCATCAGATGGCTCATGACAGGCATGGAGGCGAAGATGTGGGCCATGCCGACGGCCAGGGACACGGCTCCGCCCGGACGGCCGGTGATGTTCTCGCCGACGGCGGCGGACAGTCTGGCCAGATCGACGGTGGTCATGCCAAGGGTTGCGAAGATCTCGGGCTTGGTGTTGATCGCGAAGTAGTCGGCCGGCATGAGCACGCAGGCGGCAATAAGGGCCATGATGGCCACGAAGCCTTCCATGAGCATGGCGCCGAAGCCGACGAAGAGCAGATTGCGCTCGTTGTCGAGCATCTTGGGCGTGGTGCCCGTGCCGATGATGGCGTGGAAGCCCGAGAGCGCGCCGCAGGCGATGGTGATGAACAGGAACGGGAAGACCGCGCCCGGGATGATGGGGCCGCCGCCCTGGGCGAACTTGGTCAGCGCCGGCATCTGCAGATCCGGGTGGACCCAGAAGATGCCGATGGCCAGCATGGCGATGGTGCCGATCTTCAAATAGGTCGAAAGGTAGTCGCGCGGGCACAGGAGCAGCCACACCGGCAACACCGAGGCCACGAAGCCGTAGATGGGAATGGTGATGGCGATGGCCGGGCGCGGCATGTTGAACAGCGGACCGAAGGTCGGGCTGGCGGCCACGTGCGGTCCGATCAGGATGGCCACGGCGAGCAGGCCCACGCCGATAAGCGAAGCGCCCAGCACGTCGCCGTCGCGCCACTTGTGGAGATACACGCCCATGATGAGCGCGATGGGGATGGTGGCGAACACGGTAAAGGTGCCCCAGGCGCTGTCGTGCATGGCGTTGACCACGGCAATGGACAGGCCGGCCAGGGTCAGGATCAGGATGAACAGCACGGCCACGCCGGCCACGCTGCCCGTGCTCTTGTCGATCTCCTGGGTGGCGATGTAGGCCAGCGACCGGCCCTTGTGGCGCACCGAGGCGAAAAGGACCACCGTGTCGTGGACGCAGCCGGCCATGACGCAGCCGACGAGAATCCAAAGCGCTCCCGGCATGTAGCCGAACTGGGCGGCCAGCACCGGTCCGAGCAGGGGGCCGGCGGCGGCGATGGCCGCGAAATGGTGCCCGAAAAGGACGAATTTGTCGGTCTTCACATAGTCGTGCCCGTCCGCCATCTTCACCGCCGGGGTCAGGCGCGTTTCGCTGACGCCCAGCACCTTTTTGGTGAAAAAGAGCCCGTAGAAACGGTAGCCGATGGCGAAAACGCACAGGGCGGCGAAGACCAGGGTCAGGGCGTTCATGCCTGCCTCCCGTGTTTGGGAGCCGGACTGCCCGGGCCCCCGTTAGCGTGGTTGGCCCCGGTCTGCCACGGCTGGGGCGCGACAACAATATCGTCGGCGCGAAAGGGATAATCAGGGGAGTGAAACGGCGTTTTTACGGCCTGGGCGACGCCGCTGCCCGGGCCTCGCGGGCGATCTGGGCCGTTTGCGACGCCGGGGCCGGCTGGGCGTCCAGGACCGTCCGCGCCGCCTGTCCCATATGAATCGGCTGGATCGCCGGGGCAGGCCGGTCCGCGTCGGCTGCCGGGACGCGAAAGGCGATGCGCGTGCCTTGCCCCGGGGCGCTGTCGATGGCCATGGCGTAGCCCTGGCCGAAAAGCTGGACCAGCCGTTGGTTGGAATTGCGCGCCCCGACGCCCTCGCTAAGCGATTCCGGCGTCGTCGGCGACAGCACCAGCGCGATGGTTTCCTCGGCCATGCCCAGGCCGTCGTCCGCAACCGTCACCTGCAAGTGGTTGGCCGCGCGCCGGGCCGTGATGCGCACCCGGCCGCCTTCGGGACGGGCCTGCAAGCCGTGGCGCACGCTGTTTTCGACCAGCGGCTGGATCAAAAGCGGTGGGATGAGCCAGTCCTCGCAGCCCGGCTCCACCTCGATGGCGCTCACGATACGTTCGCCGAAGCGGGCCTGTTCGATGGCCAGATAGGAGCGCACCTGCTCGATCTCTTCCGACAGGCGCACCAGCCCCCGGGAACTGTCCAGGTTGCGGCGCATGTAGCGGGCCAGATCGAGCAGCAGCTCCCGGGCTTGCCCCGGCGCGGTGCGGCAAAACGAGGCGATGGTATTAAGCGAATTGAACAGGAAATGCGGGTTGATCTGGGCTTGCAGGCGGCGGATCTCGGCATGGGCCAACAGCTGGTTCTTGATGCCGATGTCTTCCAGTTCGAGCTGGGTGGAAAACAGGTCGGCCAGCCCCTTGGCCAGCTCGAACAGCGGCTGGTCCAGGGGGCGGTCCTTGGTGCCGTAGATTTTGAGGCAGCCGCGGATGGTCGCGCCCTTGCGCAGGGGCACGATGATGGCTTCGCGCAGCGGGCAGTCAGGCATGGCGCAGCCGATGCTCTCGCGGTCGCGCAGGAATAGGGCCGTGCCGGACTCGTAGGAAAGCCGCGTGGCCCGGGTGCGCCAGGGCTCGCCGGGAAGGTGATGCTCCTGCCCGGCCCCGACATGGGCCAGGATGGTGCGGTCGCTGGTGACGGCCACGGCGGCGACGCCGGTCTCGGCCAGGATGATGGCGGCCGTGGCCTGGGCCGACTCCTGGGTCAGGCCGCCGCGCAGGTGGGGCACGGTCTGGCTGGCGATGGACAGGATGCGCCGGGCTTCGTGGGACTCCTGATGCTCGCGCAGGCTGCGCTGCAGGCGAAGGGCCCGCACGAAGATGGCCGTGCCCATGGCGTTAATAACGATCATGGGCGCGCCGATGAGCTGGACCAGGGCCACGGCCTCGTCGAACGGCCGCGACAGGGCCAGGACCAGTCCCATGTGGACGGTCTCGCCCACAAGCCCCAGGGCCATGGCCACGCCCCAATCCAGGGACTGGCCGGGAAAGCGCCGGGCAATAAGGCCGGCGGCCGTTCCTTCGAGAAAGGTGGCCAGGGCGCAGGGCAGGGCGCTAAAGCCCGCGATGTCGATCAAATAGCGGTGGCCGCCGGCAATGAGCCCGGCCCCCATGCCCACCCAGGGGCCGCCGAACAGGCCGGCGGTAATGACGCCCATGGCCCGCAGGTTGGCGTAGGAGTGAAAGACCGAGTTGCCGGTGTAGGTGCCGAGAATCCCGAAGACGCCAAAGAGGATGGTGACGGCCAAGGTGGTCCAGACCGGGCGCTTTTGCCCCAGTCCCATGCGCTCGAAGGGAGCCATGGTCATGATGGCGAAGCCGCCGGCCAGAAGCAGGCCGAAGCGCTGGGACAGGTTGATGAAAAGTCCCGGGACTTCGGGAACGAGGATGTCCAGGTTCACGCGGCCTCCACACGGTTCGCGTTTTCGGCCGATCGCCGCGCCCGTCAAAGCCGGGCAGCCTGTCCGACCGGCCGGCGGCGGCTACAACCCCAGCCGTTCCTTGAATTCGCGCACCCGGTTGCGGCTGACCGTCACCTCGGTGCGGGCCGGGTCGTTCATGACGAGCAGGTACTTGCCGCCGACCCAGGGCGACAACTCGGCGATGCGCTCCAGGTTGACCAGCACGGCCCGGTTGGCCCGGAAAAAGGGCTGGCCGGCCAGACGTTCCTCGGCCCGGGTCAGCGTCGGCAGGCCGTGGCAGGGGTAGCGGCCATGATCGGTGAGCGCCCCCACGTCGCGGTCGTCGGCTTCGATCAAGACCACCTCGGCGGCCGGGAGCAGGGCAATGCGGCCGAGCCGCTCCACGGCCACCCGGGCGAGTTGGCTGCCCCGGCCCAGGCCGGCCAGAAGCGATCCCAGGGCGGTGGTCAACCCGGCCTGCCCCTCGGCCAGTCGCTGGCGGATGCGCTCCAGGCTCACTGCCAGTCGCTCGGCCGAGACGGGCTTGAGCAGATAATCCACGGCGTTTTGCTCGAAGGCGGCAATGGCGTACTGGTCAAACGCGGTGACGAAGATGAAAAGCGGCACATGGGGTAACCCGGCCGCCTCGCGCAGCACGTCGAAACCGTCCCGGCCGGGCATGCGGATGTCGAGCAGCACCAGATCGGGCCGGGACACGGCAATGGCGGACAGGGCGGCGTCGGCCCCGTCGGCCTCGGCGACTTCGATGTCGGGATGCTGGCCAAGTAGATAGGCCAGCTCGTCGCGAGCCGGTTTTTCGTCGTCAACGATCAGGGCGCGGATGGTCATGTCCCACACCTAGCCCCGGGCCGAGGCCCTGTCCAGGGGCGGCGAAGGCAAAAAGTGCCTCCGGCGGCCGGGAGGGGGTAACCCTCCCGGACCCTCCCTCTCTGGGTGGCGCTTTTCG
>JBKICS010000389.1:0-3072 GCA_046567015.1 Acidobacteriota bacterium
GATCCATTCCTTCCAGGGCCGGCGCCGCCGCCACAAGGGCCGCTGTCTGGGCGTTGATGGTCCCGGCCAGATAGGTGTTGGAGGCCAGATAGTCGTTTTGGATGGTGGCCGACGAAACGCCGGCGATGCTTTCCAGGAGCACCGCTGTCCAGCCGGTGCGGTCCTTGCCGAGCGAACAGTGAAACAAATCAGGGCCGGGATCATGGGCCAGGGTCAGCAGGACCGTGCGAAATCCCGACTGTTCCACCGGATCGGTCACAAAGGTCCGGTATCCATTTTGCCCATAGCTGAGCAGGGCGTCCATGGTCACGGCAGAGAGGGCAGGGCTAGGGAGATTGGAAGTGCCAACGACATTGATGTTGGTATAGATGGCTCCGGCCGGCACGGTATCGAGCGCGGCGCTGATTTCGTCCGGCGTGCGCAAATCGATGTCCCGGCCGATGCGCAGGGACGAAAGGGTGGCCCAGTCCGCGTTGCTGAGACTGAGCGCATTGGAACGATAAAAGATCCCGGTTCGCATCACGCCGAAATTGCTGGTGGTGTTGGCGAATCCGGTCCCTCCGGTGCTTGCCGCTATGCCGGCGATATCCCTGAAGTTCTCGGCTGTGGTCAGGATGGGCGTGAAAATCGCTTGCTGCGCCGCTGCGGGGGTGAAAGACAGACATAGCATCATAGCATAAGCGCCAAACAAGCCGTTTTTCATACAACCCCTCTTCAAAATCGACATGTACAATTCATACTGCTTTGGAATCTAATATATCAGGATTCCTAAGCATGCGTCAATGCCTGAGGCTGGGCACGTTGCACATCCGCCGCTATGGGAAGAGGCTTTCTGTACCAATTGGTGTACCGGTTGGTTGTTCTGCCAAAACACAGGGGCAGGCCGCTACGACCTGCCCCTGAAAGAGCTTGACCCTCGTGACAGGCACAAACCTGTGGCCGGCTGCTGTGAAATCTTTGTGCGTCCTTGGGGTGTTCGGCGCACATGCCTTGGATATTGCCCCCGCGAGCTAGTCCACAACAAGGGGCGTCGGAGCGAGCTTCGCTTTGTCCCGGCAGGTCAAGACTGCGAGCCGTCGACCAGGGTGGGAGACTGCTTGCGCGAGGCACGCTTCTCCTGGGCCGTACTCACCCCTTTTGCGCCAAAATAAGCTGCACTTCGTCCAGGGACAGGCCGGTGGCTTTGGCCAGGGCCTGGGGCGACTGGCCCCGGCGCGTGCCGTTGACGATGATCTGGCGCAGGAACTCCGGCGAGCGGGTGAATTCCTCGGCCTTGCGTACGAGCTTTTCCAGTTGCCGGCTGCGTTCCTCAAGCTGCTGGTCGAGTTCGGCCAGTTCGGCCTGGCGGCGCTGGAAACTGCCCACCAGCTCCTGCTCGAGCTTGGTGTTGAAATCGAGTTTCTTGAGGAGCGCATCCTGGTTTTTTTGCATCCTGGCGAGCAGATCCTCGGAGCGGCGCAGGCGTGAGAAAAAAAGCACCACCAAAAGCAGCAGGGCCAGTTCGCTTAAGGTGAGGAAGATGACGAGGGTGGAATAGCCGTTCATGCCATACGGTCCGATGCTGCGACGTTGCGGGTGATACGAAAAAGGCCGTCGGTCCGCCCCTTGCTGGCGCTCGGCGTCCCTGGGCGGCGGCAGGGCAATACTGCGCCAGCGAGAGAGGCCGACGGCGCGCTGGCATGGCGATACCGGTCCGACGGCGCGCTGGTACGGCGATACCGGTCCGGGGGCGCGTTGGTACGGCGATAAAGGGCCAGCGGGAGCGATCGGCGGCGCGTCGGCACGGTGTCAGATCTTCATGTTGATGATGTGGCCGGCAAAGGGCGTGGAGTTGCTGGCCTGGGTCTCTTCCGCCTCGGGCGGCTGGTCCCGCTTGTCGCGACGGGAGCGACGCCGGCCGGGGCGGTCCTTTTTCTCCTCGTCGTGCACGGAGTCCATGGCCTCCTGCTGCTCGATGCGCTGGGTCTGCTTGTGCTGATCGGTCAGCGCCTGCCGGGCCTGGGCCTGGGCGGCCAACTGCTGGGCCTCGGGGCTGACCAGTTCGGCGTGGGCCACGTTTTGGACGTAGGGCACGGCCTGAAAGATGGTGGTCAGATCGATGGGCATCTATTTCACCAGATAGTCCTCGATAAGCAGGTTATCCAAGGGTTGTGCCCCGATGAACTGGTTCATGACCGAGAGGACGTCTTTTTTCAGGGTGTCCGCGTTGTTCTTGTCTGTCAAAAACTCCAGGCTCTTGTTTTTGAGATAATAATACACGGCGTCGCGCAGGACAATATAATTGCGTTTGAACTCCAGCTCCACGGCGTGGTCGTGGGTGGCCGCCGAAAACCGGATGGTGAGAAACCGGCTGCGTCCCGTCCGGTCGGTCAGCTCGACGAGAAAAGGGTCCATGGTCAGGACGATTTCCGGTTTGGGCGCGGGCGGCGGCGGCGGGGGAGGGGGCGGCGGCGGAGCCGGCTCCTCGTGCGGGGCGGTTTCCACGACCGGCGGCGGGGGCGCGGGCTTTTTGAGCAGCAGGAAATAGGCGGCCGCGCCGCCGCCGAGCAGCAGAACGAGGATAAGCCCGAGCAGGATCAAGCGCTTCTTGCGGGTGGGCTTGGCGGCGGCTTCGTCGGCAACCGCTTTGCCGCCCGGGCCGGCCTCCTCCGGGGGAGGCGGCGTTTCCTCGGGCTCGTCTTCGAGAAACGGCGCGTCGTCAAGGTCGAGATCGACCTTTTGCAGGGCCTTGGGGAGGTCGTCGGAGAGTTCCGAGTCGTCAAGCTTGGCCTTGACCGGTGCATCGAGGCTGTCGTCGTCAACCATGCTCGGGCCTCGTCGGCAGGGGGGCGGCCGGGCCGCGTGTTGCGGTGGGGCAACCAGGCGAAAGGCGGGCTTCGCTGCCGGGCGCGCGCGACTTGCCGGGAGCGGCGGACCGGCGGCCGGGCCGGGCCTGCCTGGAACCAGTCCGCCAAACAGGACTATTTGTCGAAGATCTTGTCGATTTTCTGGCCAAGGGTTTCGGCCGTGAAGGGCTTGACGATGTAGTTGGATACCTTGGCCTGGACGGCCTCGATGATGTTTTCCTGCTGG
>JBKICS010000390.1:0-4134 GCA_046567015.1 Acidobacteriota bacterium
TGTTCGTGACGCTGGTTCTGTGCCGCATCGACCGGACCTTTCCGATCCTCTCGGTGGTCTCGGCCGGGCATGTGCCGGCCTATGTCGTCGGCCGCGAGGGCCTGCTGGAACTGCCTTCCCAGGGACCGGCGCTCGGCATCCTGCCGCGCTTCGACTGGACCGCCCGCACCGTCCCGTTCTTGCCCGGGGATACCCTGTTTCTCCATACCGACGGCCTGACGGAACTGCGCTCCCCGGACGGGGAATTTTTCGGCGAGGCCCGGGTGCTCGGCCTGCTTCGCCCGGGCATCGCCCCCAAGGACCTCATCGGCGAAATCATCGAGACGGCCCTGCCGTTTTGCAAGGGCGCCCTCCACGACGATCTGGCCATGGCCGCCCTGCGTCGGCAAAATCCCCCGGCTCAGCAGCCGTAGCCGGCCTTGGCCTCGGCCCGGTCGGCAAAGACGTCGAACACCGCGCCAAGGGTCACCACCCGGATGATCTTGGCCACATGGGGATGCAGGCCGCAGATGCCCATGCGCCCGCCCTGGGCGGCCACGGCCTTGCGCACCGACACCATGGCCCCGATGGCCTTGCTGTCCATGAATTGCACGGCCGAGAGGTCAAGCAGCAGGTCAACGGCCGTGCCGGCGTGATACCGGGCCAGCAGGGCCTCCTTGAAATCGTCGCTGACCGTCAGGTCCACCTCGGCGATCCCCACCGCCACCAGCAGGCATCCGCCTTCCAGACTCGCGTTAAGCTCCATGCCATCCCCCTGTCCTGCTGGCTCACGGCGGCGCAGGCCGCGGCGGGAAGCGTCAGGACCGTCCGCTTCCCCGGATTGGTTACGCGCCGGCCTGCGGCTCCCCGGCCAGGAGCTCGCGGCAGGCCGCGCGCCAGGCGTCGAGCCGCGCGGGCGTCAGCCCCGAGGCGGTCAGGTACAACTCATCGAGCGGGTTCATGGCGAAGTCCCGGCTGACCACGACCAGCTCATGCTCCAGGCGATTGGCCGCGTGGACGGCCAGCAGCGGCGAAAATCCGGCATGCCGGTCGCGTCCGGGCTCGTGGTGCAGGTAGACCGCCCGCACCACCGCGTCGCTCACCCCCCAAAGCCCCAGGAGATAGGCCCCGACCTCGGCATGGGAAGCGCCGAAAAACCGGTGCTCCATGTCGAGGACCGTGCCCTCGCCGGCCTGGGCGGCGGCCAGGACGTCCCGGTACAGCTCGGGAAAACTGGAGGCCATGACGAGCTTGCCCACGTCGTGGAGCAGGCCGGCGATGGAGCAGTCTTCGCGCACCGCGCCCGGCGCGTCCTCAAGGACAGCGATCTCCCGGGCCAGCCGGGCCGTGCCCAGGCAGTGGCTCCAGAGTTTCTCCAGGTCGAAATCGGCAAACGCCTCCTTGTCGAAGCGCCCGAACAGTTCCACCCCGAGCACCAGCGCCTTGACCACTTCCAGGCCCAGCAGCTCGACGGCCCGGGCCGGGCTCGACACCGGGGCGCGCCGGCCGAAAAAGGCGGAATTGACCAGCTTGAGCATCCCGGCCGTCATGCCCACGTCCTTGGCGATGAGGTCGGCCACGGCCTGCATGGAGGGATATTCTTGGCTCAGCAGATCGAGCAGGGCAGAATACAGGCGCGGGGCCACCGGCAGGTGGTCCAGGCGGGCCACCACGCCCTTGACCCGCTCGTCGAGGAACACCTCGCGCAGGTCCAGGCAGCGGGAGACGACGGCCCGCAGTTCGCCTGGTTGGCAGGGCTTGCGCAAAAACTGGTGGGCCGGGCGCACGGTACGCAGGATCAGATCCCGGTCGCTCTCCCCGGACAGCACGATGCGGATGGCCCCGGGGTTTAAATCCTGGGCCGCTTGCAGAAAGACGTCCCCCTCCAGGCCCGGCAGGCGCACGTCGGCCACCACCACGTCGTAGGGTTCCTCGGCCATAAGGGCCAGCCCGACGCGGCCGTCGGCGGCGAAGTCCATGTCCCACGCCTGGCGCATGTCGTGAAACATCCGCCGCAGCGCCGCAAGCGCATTGGGCTCGTCGTCGACAAACAGGATGCGGGTTTTCACGCAGCTTCTCCCGGGAGGTCGTCGCCGGCGGCGCGTCGGCCGCCTGGCGCGCGCGCCAGATCAGGGCAGTGCCGCCCTGCCCGAGAGTATGGTAAAACCGCGACCGCGTTCAAGCACAATTGTCGCGCGCTCAAATCCCCGGGGCCGGGACAGGGACCGGCTCGGCGCAGCCGAGGTGGCCGGCCACCAGATCGGCCAGGGTGATGGAGTCGAGTTTTTCATGCATGGCCCGGGCCGCTTCCATCCACACGCCCCGGGTGAGGCATTCGGCCAGGCGCGGACAGGGGCCGCCGTTGCTGCAGCATTCGACCAGGGACAGGTCGCCTTCCAGGGCGCGCACGATGTCGCCCACGGAAATCGCCTCCAGCGGCTTGTCCAGTTCATGCCCGCCGCGCGGCCCCCGCCGGCTGCGCACGAAGCCGGCGTCCTTGAGCTCGCGCACGAGTTTTTCCAGGTATTTGACGGAGACGCCCTGGCGGGCGGCGATATCCTTGATGCGTACCGGACCGTCTTGGCCGTTTATAGCCATATCCAGGATCATGCGGGTTCCGTAGCGGCTTCGCGTCGTCAGCTTCATGAGCGCGGCCTCCTGGCGATTTGCGGCCCGGCCAGAGCCGATAGACCACATCCATACGAAGATGGTAGACAAATAGGCCAGCCGCGTCAACGCAAACCGGGAACTTCCCAGCCGGTTGGCTGCGCCGCGCCAGGGGCAAGCTTGCTCCAAACAGGACGACGAGGAACCAATCCACCGGAGGAGCGCCCGGGACCAGCCTCGGCGCGAAATCGGTATGTTAGAAATAGAGTCGGCCCTTCTCCCGTCGATCCGGCCCGTCGATCACTGCAAATCTGGCGGCGCGACGCGGGGTTGCGGCCATTGCCGGCATCGACCAGGGGCATTTGGCCCCCCACCGGCGCTGTGCTAGGAATAAATGGATTCACCCAGCACCCTGCCAAGGAGCCTTCCCATGCCTCGGACCCTGCCCCAGGCGTTTCTCGCCAACCTGCTCGGCAACGCCCCGGACTGGTACAAGCTGACCATTGCCGCCTTTCTCCTCGCCAACCCCATCCTGCTGGTCACGGTCGGCCCCTTTGTCACCGGCTGGCTGCTCATCGCCGAATTCATCTTCACCCTGGCCATGGCCCTGTCCTGCTATCCCCTGCCGGCCGGCGGCCTGCTCGCCCTGGAGGCCGTGATCCTGGGCCTGACCAGCCCGGCCGCCCTCTACGACGAGGCCGCCCACAATTTCCCGGTCATCCTGCTGTTGATCTTCATGGTGGCCGGCATCTATTTCATGAAGGACATGCTCCAGTATGTCTTCACCAAGATTCTCATCCGGGTGCGCTCCAAGATCGCCCTGGCGCTTTTGTTCTGCTTCGCCGGGGCCTTCCTGTCAGCTTTCCTCGACGCCTTGACCGTGACGGCGGTGATCATCGCCGTGGCCTACGGCTTTTACGAAGTCTACCACCGCCACGCCTCGGCAGGGAAAAACAAACTGGGCGACGAAGACGGCCTGGACGACGTCAGCAGGGACGGCCTCAATCAGTTTCGGGGACTCCTGCGCAATCTCATGATGCACGGAGCGGTGGGTACGGCCCTTGGCGGGGTGTGCACCCTGGTCGGCGAGCCGCAAAACCTGCTCATCGCCCACGAGATGGGCTGGCATTTCACGGAGTTCTTCCTGAAGGTGGCCCCGGTGTCCCTGCCGGTGCTGGCCGTGGGGCTCGTCACCACGGCGCTGGTGGAGCGCTTCGCCCTGTTCGGCTACGGATTTGAGCTGCCGGCCGAGGTGCGCCGGGTCCTGGCCGCAGAGGACGCCCGGCGCGACCAGGCCATGACGCCGCGGCAGCGGGCGGCCCTGTACGCCCAGGCCGCGGCCGCCGTCTACCTCATCGTCGCCCTGGCCCTGCATCTGGCCGAGGTCGGCGTCATCGGCCTGTCCATCATCGTCCTGCTGACGGCCCTTTGCGGCAAGACCGAGGAACATCAGATCGGCCAGGCCTTCACCGAGGCCCTGCCCTTTACCGCCCTGCTCGTGGTCTTTTTCGCCATCGTGGCCGTGATCCACGACCAGCGCCTGTTCGC
>JBKICS010000391.1:0-2950 GCA_046567015.1 Acidobacteriota bacterium
CCGGCTTCGCCACCATGGAGACCGCCCGGGAATCCTTCCGCAAGGGCGTGTTCGACTTCGTGGCCAAGCCGTTCAAACTGGCCAAGATCCTGGACGGCGTACGCCGCATCGAGAAGGAGCGGGGGCTCGTCCCCTGATCCCGAACACGCAGCAAAGACGATCGTCTCTTAAAAAAAATTCGTCCAAGGTGTTGGCATTCATGGCAGGATGGACACGGAGCGAAGACGGGACACGGGGCGCGCCATGATGGCCAGCCCCCCGGGAAACCAGGAACAGGCCGCCATGGGGCCGGGCTCGGCCCGGTTCCTGTTTCGATCCTTCAAGCGCATCCTGGCCTGCAATACCGCCGCCCTGGAGGGCATGGCCCGCATGGACCGGGCCCTTGGCGGCGAATACGTGTTCGACGCCGCCTACCTCGAAAGCGCCGTGCGCGAGGTCTGCCGGCTCACCCATCTGAGTGCCTACCACATAAACGGCATGGCCGACGAAACCTACGTCGGCCTCTACGACACCTACCTTTCCGTCAAGGACGCCCTGGAAGACATCCTGGCCGGCGGCATGGGTCCTCTTGCTGGCCGCCGGGTGCTGCCCTTTGCCGAGATCGGCTGGGAGCTGGAGCCGCTGGTCGGGCTTTGCAGCGTCGGCTTGGCCGTGCTTGGCCGGCGCATGGGGCTGCCCGCCCCGGACGGGCTGGCGATCACGGTCACGGGCATGGCCGACTTGTCCGCCCAGGCCGCCCCTACCGGTGACGCTTACGGCGCGGCCCAGGCCGAGGTCGAGGCCGGGGTTGCCGCGCTTTTTGCGCATCTTGGCGGTCCCGGGCCGCTGGAACTGACCTGTGTCGCCGCCGGCACCGACGGGGCCGGCACGATCCTGGCCACGGCCTTTGCCGATTCGGTCGAGGCGGCCGGGCAGGCGGCGGCCAGGCTGGCCCGGGAATACGGCCGGGACCGGGAGGTGGCCGTATGCCTGCGGCCCCGGCTTGGCGGCGAGGTGGCCGGGACGCTGCAAACCCTGGCCCATGATCCGAATCTGCCGCCGGCCATGCTGGCCGTGGCCTGGCCCGAGGCCGCGCCCGGGCTCATGGACCGCTGCTGGCTCTCCCGCACCGCGCCCCACGGACCGCTGCGCACTCGCCTGGCGGCCAAACCCCTGGAGATGCCCCTGCCGGGCGGCGCGCCCCTGACCCGGTTGCGCGGCCGGTCGCTGCGCGGCTCGGGCCTGCTGGCTCCGGACCGGGCCGCCGAGCTGGCCGAGCTGGGCCTTGCCGCCGAGCGCGCCCTAGGCGGGCCATGCCTGCTGTCCTGGGTGCTGGCCGACGACGGCGGTTTCCGGCTGACCGGCCTGGAACCGGCCGAGACGGCCTATCCCGATTGGGTCGAGGAAGCGGATGCGGCACAGGCCGCGCCAAACGACGCGGACCTGCTGCTCTCCGGCGGCCAGATCGCCTGCGGCGGGGTCGGGGCCGGGCCGGTGGTCCCGCTCGACGACGACACCTCGGTCGAATCCGTGCCGCTGGGGTCGGTGGGCGTGGCCCGGACGGCCAGTCCGGCCCTGTCGCGTATCGTGCCCCGGCTCGGGGCGCTTTTGGCCGAAGTGGGCACCCCGGCCAGCCATCTGGCCACGGTCGCCCGGGAAAACCGGGTGCCGGCCGTCTTTGGCCTCAAGGGAGCGGCGGCCCTTGAAGCCGGGGCCTTGGTGACGGTCGACGCCGAGCAGACGGCCGTGTACCGGGGCGTGGTCGAGAGCCTCTTGCGCCAGGCTGCCATGCAGGGCGCGCAGGTGGGATCGGAACCGGAGTACCTCGTCCTGCGGCGACTGCAGCGCCATATTCGGCCGCTCCATCTGGTTGACCCCAAAGCCCGGGATTTCGACCCCGAGCATTGCCTCACCTGCCACGACATCCTTCATTTCGCCCATGAAAAGGCCGTGGAGCTGCTGCTGACCATCGACGCCTCGCAACGCGGCGGCCTTGGCGCGCCCCGGCGGCTGCGCGAGGATTCGCCCTTTGCCCTTCGCATCGTGGACGTGGGCGGGGGCCTCGCCGGGGAGGGCGACGACGTGGCCCTTGCCGAGGTGACGAGCCTGCCGCTTCGGGCCTTTCTGGAGGGGCTGCTCCTTCGCGACGCGAAGCGGCCTGGGCCGGCGCGCCTGAACCTCGGCGACATCATGGCCGGAATGACCCGCAGCACCCGGGCCCTGGAGGCCGCTCCCGAAACCGTGGGGGCCAATCTGGCCCTGGCCGCCGCCGACTACGCCAACATCACCTTGCGCCTGGGCTATCATTTCAGCGTGGTGGACGCCGTGGTCTCGGAGAGGCCGGAGCACAATTTCATCTATTTCCGCTTTGCCGGCGGCTTTGCCGATGGCGACCGCCGCGCCAGGCGCGCCGGCTTGCTGCTGACGGTGCTGGAGCGGCTGGGCTTTCGGGCCACCCGCCAGGGCGATCTGGTGGTCGGCAAGCGCAAGCTGCTCGAGGCCGGGGAGGCGCTGGAGGTCCTGCGTTTTCTGGGGGCCCTTTCCGCCTACACCCGCCAGCTCGACGTGGAACTGGCCGACGAGGAGGATGTGGCCCGGTTCGCCAGGCAGTTCCTGGAACTGTGCGGCCTGGGCTCCGCCGAGGGGCACACCGGGGAGAGCGCATGAAACCGGGACTGCTCCAATGGCTGATCGCTCCCTGGCGGGCGCGCCGGGACCGCCGCAGCCGGGCGGCCCTGGCCTGGATCAAGGCCCGCTACCATATTTTCCGGGTGCTTTTAGCCAACAACGAACGCGCCCTGGAGACCCTGGCCGAGGTGGACCGGCTGCTTGTCGACAACGAGTCGTCGCGCCTGGGCGAGACGGTGCGGGAGCTGTGCGAGATCGTGCTGGAGCTCATCGATGGCCTGGGCCGCCTCACCGACGGCGGCCATGCCGGGCTCTACGAGCGGCTGGCCGTGCTGGAGCAGGG